>NZ_QJHD01000010.1:0-123152 GCF_003184505.1 Blautia sp. BCRC 81119
ATAAGCCTGCTCCTTAGATTAGATTTAGAGTTTTTAGAGTCAACTCCCAAAACTCTAATCAATAGTTTACATGCAACAGCCAGAAATTTCGATACACCCTCTTATTGGACGCTTACCCTGCCATACGGCTCACCCCCTAAATCCCATAAAAAAAGGCACAAAAATACCCGGATCACTCCGGGCACAAAAAAAGCATCTGCCATTCCTAACAAATGCTTTCCATATCTTCTTTTATTAAATCAATAGAACTGAAAGTTGTAGAACAATCTCTCTACCGTTCATACGATGCAATGATTTCTTTGCTGTCTGCAATTCTATAATCAAGTGTTCCCAAATTACCAATCAAGTTAAATGTCATATCTGCATTAACCTGCAATTCATCTTCAATCCTGGATGCAGACGGCTCATCTTTTAGAAAAACGGTTAATCCATAAGGCTCTGTTTCAGACTGTATCTCTATACTGTCATATGAATATCCCTCCGGATACTCTTGACTACTTACAATATTTATAACATTCGAAGAATCTCCTACATAATCTGTCTTATACTGCGACAGATCAAGAATTTCGTACAGTTTTTCTTTTTTCCCGCACGTCGAAATCAACATTATTGATACCGTAACTAACATAATTGCAAGTACTTTTTTCTTCATAGAAACACCACCTGAAAATTTTTATTTATCTTCTAACTCAAATCCGAGTTCTTTCAGTTCTTTTTCGTTTCTGACATCTTCATCAGTTTTCTTTCCAGTGATGGCGCTGTAGGCTTCTTTGATACCATTTTTCACTGCCCATTTGATAACGAAATACAGTGCGATCAAAATAACAATTGCGGTTCCTCCACTTATGCCTAATTCATTCCACATAATCATTAACTCCTCCGATTTCGTGACTTTCAATTTATTTTCAACTTTGCAGGCTGGGATTTATCATTGAATAAACCACATCCATACTCCAACTACTATAAGCAATATACCTGATATTCTTCCTGCAAATTTCGACTTTTTATATCCTAGAAAATTTATTGTTTCGGGAGTTGTAAATGGCAATAAAACAACATCTATACCCATTACTATAATTCCAATTCCTATTAAGACATTATTGTTAGAAATAATGCCATAAAACATAACTAAGAAGCCCAAAATAATGCCTAATATAAAATACTTGATTTTATGGCTGTCTTTATCCACCATCTTTTCATAACAATTTTCACATTTGCTGTTACAAAACTCAAAATTGTCATTTAATTTTTTTCCACAATATTTACATTTTTTCATACTGTTTCCTCGGTAATCCTCAAAAATTCATTCAACAGCTCACGATTTTCTCAATTCTCCAAACTTAAATTTGCTTTGTAACTATGACTTTTCCTTCAGAATCCAGAAGAGGTGTAATACTGGCTCCAAGTCCGGAGTTCCAACAAAGGTAGTTAACCCCAGTCTCCTTATCTACAAGAATTTGACGAATTCCTTCATCTTTAAGCATACTTCCGTCTTTAAATATAACTTCAAATCTTTCTTCTTTCTTTGCCATGTTTACTCCTCTTTTCTCAAGCGTTAAATTTTGATAAACCCATTATACCCTTTCTGAATCATCCTGTCACCACATTTCATCAAATCAAAACCTGTCAAAATCCTCCTGTGTGGCAACCTGTCTCCATCCCTTATACTCATCGTTCCGGCTCTCCACAAACATATCGTTCACCATCCCGATAGTCAGCAGATTCACATCCGGCGTGATAATCAGCTGACCATTTTCACATTTCACCCGCACATAATCTCCAAGATGAAATCCCAGTTCTTCCAGCCATTTTCCTTTTAATGTAATTGCCGGAACTGTCTCATATTTATAACCGCTCTGTCCACAAACCTTCATATTTCTTACATTTTTCTTTGCCATAGAATTGACTCCTTTCAAATTTGACTAATAGATTTTCAGATAAAAAGAAAAAGCCGCTGACACGTTATCTTCTAACGCATCAACAGCTTCTGTCTTGCTTTGTTTCAGTGTATTATTCAGTTTTGTAAAGGTTTATTTGCTTTCAGCATTCTCCCTGATACGGTAATAATCATCCATATCAATGCCTATTTTTACCTTGGCATCTGGTTTTCGTTTGCCCAAAAGGCACACAGTCTCCACATGGGCGGTGCAAGAGAACAAATCCATATATTATGGAAAGAAAACTTTTAATTTTGAAGTGTAGTAGTCACCTGGTAGAACCCGATTAACGATTATCAGCAAGGGGTGCATACAATATATACCCGATTAACGATTGCCCCTACATTCCCGAATTTAAAGTCGTTTATTTGTAGTCTCCTGGTAGTCTCACCCCCGGCGGACGCCAAATTATGCCCCAGTTTGCCCCATTATTCCGAGGATTGCGAGTAGTCATGGAGTTCTGCCGTGGCAGATGAAAAATATTTTTATCATTGTTTTATTTCTCCTTGATTTGCCCGGAAATGCCCTGTTTTGCAATGGATTTCGGGGATTTGTGAAATGTGTGTTTTAGCTGCCATCTTGGCAAAATGGGGCAAGATTAAGCAAGTTATTGCGTGATCTTATCATTTCCAAGCAGAATACCAAACAAAGCATATCCCAGCATTCCAGCCTCATATCCTGTCAGTGTAAAGGGAAAATAGATATCCTTTTCTTTTACAAGTTTACAAAGCAGCCTTCCTGCAAAAATCCCACCTGCGGTCACTCCGAAGAAGGTAACTGGAAATATCACAGTATCTGCTTTAATACTTGCCCGATAAAAAGTATAAAACAATGAGATTAGAAGTGTAAAATTCATAACCAATGCCTGAAGTCCTTCAATTCCCTCTGGGCGGATCAGTTTTTTCTCTCTGCAGATTATCCCAATAATAAGCATTATGATCACGGGTAAAATTACTTGTGATAAACTCACTATTGTTCAGCCTCCCGTACCTGTTTCTCAGCATTCCACTGCTACTTTAATCACACCATCTCTCTTATTTTCGAACAATTCATATGCCTCTTCAATCCTGTTTAACGGATATGTATGCGTAATCAGCGGTTCCGTGTTGATCTTACCTTCTGATATCAGCTTCAGAATTTCTTCGCAATCGCAGCCATCCACTCCACCTGTTTTAAAAGTGAGATTTTTACCATACATATCTGGGAGTGGTAACATCTGCGCTTTATCGTAAAGCGCAACCACTGTCACGATTGCATTTGGTCGGGCACATTCCCACGCCAGTTTAAATGTCGATTCTGCTCCGGCAACTTCAAGGACTGCATCAGCTCCACCATGCTCACTATTAGTCTTAACAAACTCTTTACAGTCTTCCGGTGAAACAGTAAGAATCTCCGGATAATGCTCATTAATAAAGCGAATACGTGTCTCGTCCTTTTCACATATAATGATCTTCGCTGGATTTTTCAGCATAACACTAAGTAAAGTACATATTCCCGTTGGACCGGCTCCAATGATTAGTACAGTATCTTCCTCTGTGATTTCAGAAATACGTGCTGCCCAATAACCAGTAGCAAGAACATCTCCTACCAGTAAAGCCTGTCTGTCCGTAACACCTTCCGGGATTTTATTCAATCCCTGATCTGCAAAAGGAACCCGGACATATTCTGCCTGTCCCCCATCGATACGACAGCCAAGTGCCCAGCCACCATTCTTGTCGGTACAATTGTTTACATATCCTTTCTTACAGAAAAAACACTCTCCGCAAAAGGTTTCTACATTTACAGTCACCCGGTCTCCCGGTTTTACATGCGTCACCTTAGAACCGACTGCCTCAACAATACCTACCATCTCATGGCCAACTGTAATTCCCGGGACTGCACGCGGAACACTTCCGTGTTTAATATGCAGGTCACTGGAACAGATGCTGGCCAGTGTCACCTTTACAATGGCATCTCGTTCATGCATGAGCACTGGTTTCGGTTTTTCCATTAGTTCAAATTTTCCCTTTGAAACATATGTATAAGTCAGCATTATTTTGCCCCCATCTATTAGAATGTATGCTAGTAAAATATCCGGTACGGAACACATCTGTTCTTATACCGGATATTTCTGATTCTATTTTGTATACACTGTTTTACCTCTTGCTATTACCTCAACAAGCTGCAGGTCCTGATCCAGGATACAAAGATCCGCATCATAGCCCTCTTCAATCTTTCCTTTTCCATTAAGGCGAAGGATTTCTGCCGGATTGGATGTTATTGTTGAAAGTGCAATTTCCAACGGGATATCCGCTTTAAACACACACTCTTTAACTTCCTTCAGAAGGCAGCTGGACTGTCCAACGCCCATTCCAAGGAATTCGCCATCACTACTGTACATCGGAAGGCTTCCCTGTCCATCAGAAGAAATTGTCATGCGGTTAGGATTTACTCCTGCATCTAACATCCGTTTGATACCATTACATACTCGTACCTCATCACAGATAGTTTCCCAATAGTCAATATCTTCATTTCCGGTAAAATCTACTGCTCCGCCTTTCAGCGCATATTCCATTGACTTGCAGAAAAGCAGCTCATTTCGATTGATATGTGTTGGCAATATTTGAGAAGCCGGTATCTCTGTCTCATCTACCACCCGTTCAATAAGATCTAAGCATCTCGGACTGTCACCAAGATGAACATTTACAATACCAGCTTTCCCGGAAAGAACACCACCAAGTCTTGTATCCGCAACGACACGTACAAATTCCTCAAAAGTCGGCTGTGAAGACCGATGATCAGAGATCGCGATTTCTCCAGTTCCAATGATTTCCTGAATCATCATAATATCTTTCACAATACTGTCAGTCAACGTACGAACCGGAATCTGATAACTGCCTGTATAACAGTATGCAGACATTCCCTGCTCATTCAATCCTTTTGTCTTTGCAACCAGTGCACATATATCACGACCGATCCCATCTGTTCCAAGACAGCCAACAACTGTTGTTACTCCAAACTTCGTAAGTCCTTCCATAGTTGCTTCTGGAGTACGATTGGCGAATCCACCTTCGCCACCGCCTCCTAGTACATGAACATGACTATCAATGAATCCCGGAGTTAAAAGTAACCCCTCTCCATTGATCATTTCTGCCTCAGAAAGAAATCCGTCTGCGGATATAGAACCTGGATCTTTAATCTTAACAATCTTATCATTGATCACAAGTACATCTTTTTTCCCCAGATGCTGTGGATCATAAACATCAATATTCTGAATTAATTTCATCATAAATCACTCCCAATTATCCAATGCATGTTTTAGAATCCAATCCCAACTGCAATAAGAACTGTAATGATTGCACCAATCATTAAGACGCCAAGGAATTTCCACATGAATTTAATCCAGTTAGACCACTCGATCTTTGCAATTGCAAGAGATCCGATCAGACATCCGGATGTAGGAACAATCAGATTTGTAAATGCATCACCAAGCTGGAATGCAACTACAGCTGTCTGTCGTGAAACACCTAACAGGTCTGACAGTGGAGCCATGATCGGCATTGTGATCGCAGCCTGTCCTGTTCCGGATACAACAAAGAAGTTAAATACGGACTGGAACAGATACATAAGTACTGCTGCAACCGCTCCGGAAACTCCAGACAATGCATTTGAAATATTATACATAATTGTATTGATAACTGTAGGTGTGGTCGGATCAGATCCACCAAGAACCTGCATGATACCCTGTGCCATAGCAACAACAAGTGCAGCACCAATCAGATCTTTTGCCCCATCTTTGAATGATATTGCAATATCATTTAGTTTCATATCGTTCAGTTTAAAGATAACTCCGATCACACCGGAAACAATTCCCATAATAAAGAACTGTGTAGCAATCTCCGGCATGTAGTATCCTTGAGTCATAACTCCCCAAACTACCCATACTACTGTAGCAGCCAGTGTCAGAAGAACTAAAATGTGTCCAAGACCAAATGAATGTCCTTCGTCAATTCCTGTTTTTTCATTCTGCTCACGGAAATATGAATCAGTCTTATATGCGATTGAGATTGTCGGAGTCTTTTTGATCTTTGATGCATAGAACATAGTCATTCCACAGCCGAGTGCTGTAAATACTACCCACATTACCATACGGAATCCTGCTCCGGAGAATACGTCAATACCTGCAATACCCTGTGCAATACCTACAGAGAATGGATTCATCCAAGATGAACCAAAACCAATCTGTGTTGCAACATAAGTAACAAGAACTGCGATAACTGAATCATATCCAACTGCTACAAACAACGGACAAAGAATCATAGTAAACGGAAGCGCTTCTTCTCCCATCCCGAAAACTGCTCCACCAAGAGAAAACAGTACGAAAAGTATCGGAATCAGTAGTTTTTCTGCTCCCTCTGCCTTACGGATCAATCCGATCAATCCGGATTCAATCGCACCTGTACGGATCATGATACCGAATGCACCACCTACTACCATAAGAAATGCGATAATCTCGATTGCAGAACTATTTACGATTCCGTTATACATATAGTTAAAAAATCCTGTTCCACCATCTCCACTAAAGAGTGCTACTCCTTCTGTTACTACATTTCCTGTATCATCTGTCAGATACTGGAAACTTCCGTCTTTGATTACTGTACGGGTTTTCTCAACACCATTGATCATATATGAAATATCCTGTGTTTCGTAAAATCCCTTTGGTACAAGAAATGTCATAAGTGCTGCGAAAACAACTACAAAAAAGATGATAATGTAGGTATCAGGCACTTGGAATCCCTTGTTAAAAGACTTTAACCCTTTTCCTTCGTTTTTGCTCATTTTTGAATCTCCCTCCCATTTTTGATATACTATATTAGTGTACCACAAAATGCTTAAAATCCAACTAAAACTTTACATATTTTATCAAATTTATTTATTTTATAAGAACCTGTCAAATCATCTTAACCAAATGCAGATCCACACCTTTTTGAAACATGAAATAATCCCAGTATTTCCTGTATTTATGACACCAATAGCTACACCATGTCAGATTATGATCATTGGACCAGACTATATAAAAAAATGATGTTGGATATTATGTTCAGCACCATTTTTCATTAAACCTGTCAATATTATTTTTCAAAAAAACTGCTCTTATTTCCTGCAGCGTCCAAGTCTGCCTTTAAAATCTTCATACCCAAAATCAGTAAGACGTTCCATGGTTTTATCGCCATGTCTCAGCCATATATCAGGCAAAGGCATTCCATTAAAGGTATTGTTCTTGCAGGTTGTATAAATGGCCATATCACCAAACATGAGGATATCTCCGTACTTCAACGGCTCTGAAAAGCTGTAATCTCCTATGATATCTCCTGACAGGCAGGTTGGTCCTCCGAGCCGGATTGTGACTGCATTTTCTCCCGGTTCATCTGCTCCAAGAAGAGGAGGACGATAAGGCATTTCCAGAACATCCGGCATATGACAGGCAGCACTTCCATCCAAAATTGCAAGCCGGGTATCACCATTTTGCAGCACATCCAGAACAGTTGTCAAAAAGAATCCTGCATTTAAGGCCCATGCCTCTCCGGGCTCCAGATAAACATCTACCTTCCATTCTTCCTTTGCTGCTCTAATGCACTTCTCAAGCCGTGCAATATCATAGCCTGGTCTTGTAATATGATGTCCACCTCCCAGGTTCAGCCATTTCATCTGAGAAATCAGATCTCCGAATTTCGTCTTTACTGCTGTAAGAGTAGTTTCCAGATCAGAAGAGTCCTGCTCACAAAGGGTGTGAAAATGAATACCATCCAATAATCCGATCAGCTCCGGATGCTTTCTCACAGCAGTCTCCCATTGTGCTCTTGTGGTACCCATGCGGCTGCCTGGGGCACAGGGATCATAAATAGCATGCCCCTCCTGGGTAGAGCATTCCGGATTGATCCGAAGCCCTGCACTTTTCCCGGCCTCCTTCACTCTTTTTCCAAAGCGAAGAAGCTGAGAAGGAGAGTTAAACACTATATGATCTGCAAAGCTAAGCAGCTCCTCAAATTCATCCTCACGATATCCGGCGCAAAATACATGTACCTCTTTTCCGGGCATCTCCTGGGCACCAAGCCTGGCTTCGTACAGTCCGCTTGCTTCTGTTCCTGTCAAATATGGTTCCAAAAGATGATAGCAGTCATAATTACTGAAAGCCTTCTGTGCCAGGAGCATTTTGCAGCCTGTTCTCTTGGCAATATTCCCCATTAATTCTGCATTTTTTATAAGTGCCGCTTCGTCGAGAACATAACAAGGTGTTTTGATCTTCCGCAGCTCCGGCGGAATAATTCCGCCGGACGCTGCAAAGGGTGGTCTTGTATCTGTTCTTTCCATTAATCCACCAGCTCCGGATCATGATTTTCGCTGCGTGGAAGTCCATATTTGTCAAGTGCTTCCAGGAACGGATCCGGGTCAAATTCTTCTACTGTGTACACTCCCGGGCGGATCCATTTTCCGGTAAGCATCATTAATGCTCCGCACATAGCCGGAACGCCTGTCGTATAGCTGATTGCCTGACTTCCAACCTCTTTATAACATTCCTGGTGGTCACAAACATTATAAATATAATAGGTTTTCTCTTTTCCATCCTTTACCCCGGTGAAAATGCAGCCAATATTAGTTTTTCCCTTAGTACGTGGACCCAGGCTGGCCGGATCCGGGAGAAGAGCCTTCAAAAACTGGATAGGAACGATTTCCTGTCCATTATAGTTGATCGGAGTAGTAGAAAGCATTCCCACATCCTCCAGACAGCGCATGTGATCCAGATAGCTCTGTCCGAAGGTCATAAAGAAACGGATTCTCTTTACTCCCGGAATTGTCTGGGCAAGGGACTCGATCTCCTCGTGATGCAGAAGATACATATCTTTATCGCCGACCTGATCAAAATCATATTCCCGCTTGATCGCCATCGGAGGAATTTCCACCCAATGTCCATTCTCCCAGTAGCTTCCGGGCGCACTTACCTCACGAAGATTGATTTCCGGATTAAAGTTGGTTGCAAATGCATATCCATGGTCTCCTCCATTGCAGTCCAGAATATCAATGGTATCGATCTGGTCGAACTCATGCTTTAATGCATATGCACAATATGCCTGGGTAACACCCGGGTCAAATCCGCAGCCAAGAAGTGCTGTAAGTCCTGCCTCTTCAAATTTCTTCCGGTATGCCCACTGCCAGGAATAATCAAAATATGCGGAAAATCCCGCTTCCTTGCAGCGTTTTTCGTAAATAGCACGCCATTTGGGATCATCCGTATCCTCCGGCTCATAGTTTGCCGTATCCATATAGTTTACACCACATGCCAGACATGCATCCATGATGGTCAGATCCTGATACGGAAGCGCAATGTTCATTACCAGATCCGGTTTGTAACTATTGATCAGCTGGATCAGCTGGTTTACATCATCCGCATCCACCTTTGCGGTGGTAATAACTGTTTTTGTTTTTCCTTCCAGTTTCCGGGCAAGTGCATCACATTTTTCTTTTGTCCTGCTTGCTATACACAGTTCTGTAAATACAGTATCTGCCTGACAACACTTCTGAATTGCTACACTGGCTACTCCGCCGCAGCCGATTACAAGTACTCTGCTCATGTTTTTTGTCTCCTTTTTTATACTCAATTTTCGTAACTGTTTTTATTTTGCCACCGCCAGCAGCAGTTCCCTGACCACCTTACATGCTGTAGCTGTGGAAACACCGCTTGGATCCAGCATAGGTGCCAGCTCATTGACATCTGCTCCCACAATATTTAATTCTGATACCTTCCGGATAGCAGCGAGCAATTCAAGGAAGCTTACGCCTCCTGCCTCCGGTGTACCGGTTCCCGGAAATACAGATGGATCCAGACAGTCCAGATCAATGGTAAAATATACCGGAACCTGCTTCCTGGCCAATTCCTGTACGGTTTCTTCCAGGCCTTCAAAGGTAAAGGGATGAAAATCTGTATGCTCTTTTGCAAACCGGAATTCTTCTCTCTCACCGCTTCGGATACAAAACTGATGTATCCTCCCATCTCCCAGAATATCATAGCATCTGCGGATAACACACGCATGACTTAAATAGGCACCAAGATAATCGTCTCTTAAATCTGCGTGCGCATCAAAATGAATAATATGAAGTCCCGAATATCTCCCGGCGACAGCTCTCACAGCAGCCAGTGTCACCAGATGCTCTCCCCCCAGAAGCAGCGGCATTTTTCCCTCTTTCAGGATTTCCTCTGCACGATCCTGTATATCAGCAAGCGCCTTTTCACTGCTGCCGAAGCAAAGCTCCAGATCTCCACTGTCAAATACCCGGATATCCATAAGGTCACGATCCTGATAAGGGCTGTAGGTTTCCAGTCCAAAGCTTTCATGACGAATGGCAGAAGGACCGAACCTGGCTCCCGGACGAAAGCTTGTGGTCGAATCAAAGGGAGCTCCGTAAAGAACAATTTCTGCTTCCTCAAAGCTGCTGTCACAACCGATAAAATTTTCAATATTTGGTAAGATCATAAATCAGTCCTCCACCTCCTGAAGCATTTCCTCCAGAAAAGCCGGAAGATAAAATGCACCTTTGTGAAGCCTTGTAGTATAGTAACGGGTACGAAGATTCAGTGAATTCCATGCCTTCGAATCCAGGTCATCCACAGGATGATATTTTTTACTTGCAAAGCCAAACAGCCAGTAGCCGGCAGCAAAGGTAGGAATATGAGCCTGGTAAACACGGCTGATCTGGAAAGTACTGGCAATTCTTTTGTGACTGCGCTGCATGGCATGCGCATCCTCGGAATAAAAAGGACTTCCCTGCTGATTAACCATGATTCCATCCGCCTTCAGCGCATTATAGCAGTTTCCGTAAAATTCACGGGTAAATAATCCCTCCGATGGGCCAAAGGGATCCGAGGAATCTACAATAATAAGATCATATTTATTTTCGCAGCGGCGTATATATTTCAACGCATTTTCATAATGAAGGTGCACTCTCCTGTCATCCAGCCTGCAGGCATTTCCCGGAAGATATGCGCGACAGGCTTCTACTACCATAGGATCCATCTCTACCAGATCAATATGGCTGACACGGTCATACCTGGTCAGTTCACGTACAACTCCGCCGTCTCCTGCTCCGATCACAAGAATATCTTTGGCTTCTTTGTGAATAGCCATAGGTACATGAGTGATCATTTCGTCATAAATAAATTCGTCACGCTCTGTGAGCATTACATTACCGTCCAGTGTGAGCACCCTGCCAAATTCCGGTGTCTCAAAAATATCAATTCTCTGATAGTCACTCTGCTTTGAATAAAGCTGACGGTTTACCCGGATACTATGCTTCACATCCGGTGTATGAAATTCCGAAAACCACATTTCCATTTTCTTTACCTCCCTGCCAGTACGTTTAAACGCAATATATCCGGATCTTCAGGGCCTGTCATATTGCATCCTTTTGCCTTGGCATATTCAATATAATCCAGGATTTCCGGAGTGATTCGTTCCCCCGGAGCCAAAATCGGGATTCCCGGAGGATAACACATTACAAACTCGCTGCATACTTTGCCTTCGGTTTCTCTGAGAGGAAGGCTGCATTTTTCTGCATAAAAAGCTTCCTGAGGACTTGTCACTACCTGAGGATCGATATATTCCTGATCCAGCAATCCTGATTTATCCTTTTGGAATCGCCTGCGGATCTCCGCAAGAGCACTTACCAGCCGCTCTATTTCCTGGGCACGATCTCCGATCGACAGATAAGCCAGAATATTTCCAATATCACCAAATTCGATCTGAATATCATATTCATCTCTCAGTATATCGTAAACCTCGATCCCTGCAAGTCCGATATCCAGGGTATGTACACTTAATTTCGTAATGTCAAAATCAAAAACCGAATCTCCATTCACCAGCTCTTTTCCAAATGCATAATAGCCGCCAATAGCATTGATCTCTTCCCTTGCATACTCTGCCATATCTGCTACCTGATGAAAAATCTGGCGTCCTCGCTGTGCAAGATTCCGGCGCGAAATGTCAAGACTTGACATCAGAAGATAGCTGCCTGAAGTAGTCTGAGTCAGATTGATGATCTGACGGACATAACCGGCATGAACACCTGGTCCTGTAAGAAGAAGGCTGGACTGGGTCAGGCTTCCGCCGCTTTTATGCATGGATACAGACGCCATATCTGCACCGGCTGCCATTGCCGAAACCGGCAGACCTCCGCCAAAATAAAAATGGGTTCCATGTGCCTCATCTGCCAGACACAGCATTCCTGCTTCATGAGCCATGCGTACAATTGCGCGAAGATCACTGCAGATTCCATAATAGGTGGGATTGTTCACCAGCACAGCCACCGCATTTGGGTGCTCCTTAATTGCCTTTGCCACCTGTTCACGTCGCATTCCAAGAGAAATCCCAAGTCTCTGATCCACCTCCGGATTCACATAGACCGGGATTGCTCCGCACAGAACCAGCGCATTCAGCACACTTCTGTGGACATTTCGGGGAAGAATGATCTCATCCCCCCTCTTACAGGCTGTTAGCACCATAGTCTGTACTGAGCTTGTAGTTCCTCCAACCATAAGAAATGCATGCGCTGCTCCAAAGGCATCTGCTGCCAGCTCTTCCGCCTCCCGGATCACAGATACGGGATGACAGAGATTATCAAGCGGCTTCATGCTGTTTACATCCACACCTACACATTTTTGTCCCAGAAATTCAGTAAGCTCCGGATTTCCTCTCCCTCTTTTATGTCCCGGCACATCGAAAGGTACTACTCTCATACGCAGGAATTTTTCCAGAGCTTCATGAATTGGAGCATGATTCTGGTCCAGTTTAAAACGACTTCTGTTCATTGCTTCTCCATTTCCAGTTCCTTTATCCGCACAAAAAAAGCAGGCCGATACAAAACCGTAAACCTGCTTAGATCATTCTTCCTGATTTTATTTTCATCGCATATAAATATGAGAATCCCCATATTTACATGAGATCAGAATCCGGATGATATATGTCAGAGTCTATATAGCAATCATACTTTTACTACTCTTATTGACCGTTTCACAAGTCTGCGCAACAGGCGCATGACGGTTATCAAAGGAACCAACTTATAAAATTTGAGCTTCTAACTCAATCAATAAGGCAACCAAAGTTACCATCAGCGGCAGTGGACCCGGCTGTCCGTATGGCCTTGACCCCAAAATGGAGTGGTCCAAAATAATTGCTTTGAAAAGACTCTTTCTTGTCCTTCAAAATCTTCATAATCATAGCATATCTGAAAATTCATGTCAACTATCAAAATCGTTTAAATACTTATAGTATGAACCATTTATAATAATGTCAGAAGGATATTCTTTTCTTGAATCCCTCATATTTTCATGCTAATATGTATAATTAGGTCAAAAACTACAAAATACAAAATGGAGGAAATATGAATCAAAAAAGTACATCTGCTCCCATAGCAGAAAACAAAATGGGGACCATGCCCGTAGGAAGGCTTGTACTAAACATGTCTCTGCCAATGATGATCTCCATGCTGGTGCAGGCATTGTACAATATTGTAGACAGTGTTTTCGTTGCCATGCTTTCCGAAAATGCTCTGACGGCAGTTTCCATGGCTTTTCCACTGCAGACACTTCTGATCGCAGTAGGTGCAGGTACCGGTGTGGGTATGAACGCACTGCTTTCCAAATCCCTTGGAGAAAAGAATTTTAAAAAAGCTGATCGGACAGCCAGCAATGCTGCTTTCCTGTATGGCTTAAGCTATCTGGTTTTCCTGATCCTTGGATTTACAGTAGTAAAACCATTTTATGCCAGCCAGGTACATAACGCAGACCCTGAGATCCTTAAATTTGGGATTGAATATCTGAGCACAGTTATGATATTCTCCTTTGGTCTGCTTGGACAGTTTTTCTTTGAACGTCTGCTCACATCCACAGGAAAAACCATATTCAGCATGACTTCTCAGCTGTGCGGTGCCATCACCAACATCATCCTTGACCCGATCCTGATCTTTGGTCTGTTCGGTGCTCCGAAAATGGGTGTTACCGGAGCTGCTGTAGCTACTGTGATCGGACAGTGTGTAGCCTGCATCGTTGCAGGAATCTGCAACCATAAATTTAATCATGAAGTCCGGCTCAGCTTCAGGGGCTTCCGTCCTGACCTTAAGATCATCGGCCATATTTATGCAGTAGGTATTCCATCGATCATCATGCAGTCCATCAGTTCTATCATGACCTACTGCATGAATCTGATCCTGGTACAGTTTACAGTCACTGCAACTGCAGTATTTGGTGTTTACTTCAAATTGCAGAGTTTTTTCTTCATGCCTGTATTTGGACTTAACAACGGCATTACACCGATCATTGCCTATAATTATGGTGCACGCCACAGAAAGCGTATGCTTAAAACTGTCAAAGTCAGCATGTTCATCGCATTCTGTTTTACATTCATTGGTTTTCTTGCCTTTGAATTTATTCCGAAAACACTGCTGGGGCTGTTCAGTGCTTCCGAAGATATGCTTACCATCGGAATCCCTGCACTTCGTATCATAGGAATCCACTATCTGATCGCATGGTTCTGTATCATTGCGGGAACTGTATTCCAGGCACTCGGAAAAGCTGTATTCAGTATGATCGTATCTATCATGCGTCAGCTGTTTGTCCTGGTACCTGCTGCTTATATCCTTGCTTCCATCGGCGGACTTCACGCAGTATGGTGGTCTTTCCCCATTGCGGAGATCATTTCTCTGATCGTGTCCGTAGCTTTCCTGGTTGTCATAAACAGAACGATCATTCAAAAAATTCCGGAAGCCTAAGGACATCAAAGCTTCCCATTCCAATTTATACAAAAAGAAGACAGAAGATTTCCTTTTTTCTCTTCAGGATATCTTCTGTCTTTTTTATTGTTATTTATAGATCCGGTAGCCATCCCTTCCGGAGCGTTTTACCTGATAAAGGGCAAAATCTGCTTTTTGATACAGTTCCATAAAGGTATCTCCATCCTGTGGTGCAAAAGCAATTCCTGCACTAAAAGTAAATGTATGCTCTCCCATGCCTTCCATACGGATCTCCCTGAGCTTTTCATGAAGTTTTTTTATTCTGCTCTCCATATTTTCCCGTGAACCGATATTACAGAGCAGGATTACAAACTCATCCCCGCCGATACGCCCAATCACATCCTGTTCCCGGAACTGCTCTTTAAGAAAACCTCCCAGCATTTTTAATACATTATCTCCCATGACATGTCCGTAAACATCATTCACTTCTTTAAAATGATCCATATCCAGGATCAGGAAGCCATGAAAGTCTTCCGGAGCTTTTTCTCTCAGAATAGCATCGATCACCTTCTGCGTATTCTCTCTGTTATAAACGCCTGTAAGCGCATCCTTCTGGGCAGAACGCACCAATTCCGCTTTCTCCTGATTATTTCTTACAACAATATACAGGAGCAGGAGAAGCACCAGAATACAGAAGCTTCCCATAAATAGGATTTCATAACCGGAAATGAATTCATAAGCCTGCTGTGCACTTTTTACAGGAATTGCATAACAGATCATCCAGTCGTTGTATCCAAGAGGCATATATGCCAGATACCGGTCTGCTTCTTTTCTCTCTTTGAGACTAAGCTTCACCAGACCACTTTCGCCAACTTTAAAATCTTCCTGAATATCCTGAAGAGCATGCTTTCCTTTGAGATTTTTTTCTCCGTAATATTTAAAAAGATTGATTCCATATGTGATCTCCGTACCAGACGCCGAACCACTGTCAAAGGCAATAATCTCTCCATCACTTGTAGCCAGAAGACTGTTTCCCGCTCCATCAAAAAGATCATTAAAAAGCATATGGCTCAGCGCTGTAACATTACAGGATCCGCCCAACACACCGATCACTTTATGGTCTTTGTATACCGGCACACCTAAAACCACCCGCACCTTATGGTCCACACTGCTTTCCAGGGGATCGCTGATGGTCTGCGCTCCACTGATAGCCTCCTGAAAATATCTGCGATGAGAAACATTCTTGGTTACTCCATTGTCGTAGTATGCATCTCCATTCTTATCAATAAGAGCAGCCCTCTCCAGGTCTGTCTTTTCATAAATGGATATCAGTCGTTCTTTATTTTCTTCTGAAAAAAGTTCTTCTGATCTTCCCATTGCAGAGGCAATCTCATTCAGATATTGATAATTAATATCCAGTATCGTCCGCAAATGTTCACTTTGTCTCTGCACATTTATCTTCAATGTATTCTGAGAATTCACCTGTACAGCCCTCTGCACACACTCGAAAAAAATAAGAATCCCTGCTATAACCGCCAAGATAAAAACGCCGGTTGCCATAACATAATTTTTTAATTCAAAGTGATTCTTTTTCATACGTTTTCTCCTGATCTAACCTTTTTTGTCATGCATTTTTATTTTACCATGATTTTTGTTTTTTCTCTATAACAAAAAATCTGCAGATTCCAATCATAAGATTGAAAAATGCAGATTTTTTACAACGATATCTGATTATTATGCCTTATTATGCTGCCTTCCGCAACTCACGTCCGGCTTATATTGCTGCAATAAGAACAACGTTATTTATTTTTCTTTGTGTTTACGATCAGCGGAACAATTTCTCCTTTTTTTACATCCACCAGTCCCTTATCAGTCAGCTTCAGTGCCGGGCTTACCGGTAATCCAAGTGTTGCCACTGACATGATCGGATTATTATGCACATATCCCAGATCTGTAAGGCTTTTTCTTACCGCCTTCAATGCAAGGCCATTCTCCCTGATTGATTTTTCGGATAAAAGCCCACATACCGGAAGTGCAAGTTCAGAAAGGATCCTTCCATCTTTTACTGTCAGAAATCCCCCCTGCAGTTCCCGGATCCTATTTACAGCAAATAACATATCATCCGGAGAGCTTCCTGCCACAAAGAGATTATGATGATCATGAAAATATGTTGTTGCCACAGTTCCCTTTTTCAAGCAGGAGCCTGTAAGAAATCCATAGCCGATATTTCCGTTCTTCCCATGACGTTCCACCACCATAGCCAGAAGACATCCGCTGTTTTCCCAACAGATCTTTCCGGCTTTCACCGGCATTTCCACCAGTTTTTCAGTAGTGTGGGTACGATCCGGATTGATCTCTATCACACGAACCGTTGCATATCCTTCCTGAAAAGGAGCATTCACCTGAAAATCTTTCAGAAAAATCTCCGGAAGCTGTACACTCCGGTAAAAATCTGCCGGAAATTCATATGTGGAAGCAGACAGCGGCAACTGCGGTTCATCCTTTGCATAAATCGGAACACCATTTTTGAATACAGCTTCCGGTTTAAGAACGGACGGATCTTTAAGCAGCATAAAGTCCGCAAGTTTTCCCGGTGCGATAGCTCCTCTGTCATAAAAATGCATCCGCTGACATGGTGTATATGTGGCACAGTAGATTGCCTGTTCCATCGGAAATCCCATATCGATCGCTTTCTGTACCACTGCATTCAGCGGTCCCTGCTCATACAAAACATCTGCCATAGTATCATCTGTTACAAAGGAACAATACTCGTAGAGCTGGTTCTGGCAGATATATTCCAGGATTTCCGGTTTCAACATTTTATCCTGGATCTCAAAAAACATTCCGTTTTCGATCCGCTGCTTTACTTCCTCAAGAGTATGTTCTGTATGATCACCATTAATACCCAGATAAAGAAACTTTGCAAGATCCAGATCCAGTAATGACGGACAGTGTCCCTCGATCACATATCCCGGATGGTCTTTTTTCAGATATTCCAGAAACCGGCTGATCTCCAGATCATTTTCCCGGATGATCTGCCGGTAATTCATGATTTCGCCTACACATACCACATCTTTTTCTTCCAGCAGATGCTTCATTGCACTGCAGTCAATGATCCCGCCTGTTGTTTCCAGCTTTTCACTGGTTGACGGAACGCTGCTTGGAATCCCGTAAAAAATATCGATAGGTGCATTCTTTGCCGCAGAGATCATTTCCAGAATCCCTCGGATCCCTTTGACATTGGCCATTTCGTGAGGCTCTGAAACCACCGTCGTCACCCCATTTTCTCCTGCACATTTTCCAAAAAAAGCCGGTGTGGCCATAGAACTCTCAATATGCATGTGAATATCTGTCAGTCCTGGAATCATGTATGATCCCTTTGCATCGATCACATTGTCAGTCTGAAGATCCGTATCCTGTTTTCTGTCTATGTAATAAAATTTTCCATCTTTCACCGCAACATTGGCAGATATGAATTTCTTAAGATAGGAATTAAATACCTTTGCGTTTTTGATCAGCAGATGAACCTGCTCCATACCATTTCACCATCCTTAGATAATTGAATAAAAATACAACAGACAGACTGCTACTAGTACATACATGACCGGTTCAACCTTTTTGATCTTTCCTGCTGCGATCTTCATAACGAGATAAGCCGGAAGCGCCACGCAGATACCATTTGCGATATTATTTGCAAAAATCGTAAAGGTTACACATAAAAATGCCGGAATATACTCTGTAATATCCGAATAATCAATATTTCTCATAGCACCAAGCATATTGATGCCGATATAGATCAGCACCGGACCGGTTGCCGCAGATGGGATCACAAGAGCCAGTGGTGCCAGAAACAGCGAAAGTCCGAAGAAAATGCTTGTAAAAATAACCGTAAGTCCCGTTTTTCCTCCTGCTTCTACGCCTGCAGATGACTCCAGATAAGTAGTAAGACTCGGCATTCCAAACAATGCTCCAAAGCTTGTTGCAATCGCATCTACCTTAAAGCATTTATCAATACCCGGAAGATTTCCATCCTTATCCAGATAGCCTGCCTTTGCTCCTACTCCCAGAACTGTTCCGAATGTAGAAAAGAAATCCGGTACAAACAGAGCGATCAGAAATGGAATATAAGCAAAATTCAGCGCTCCCATAAAATCAACTTTCAGGAACTGATGGCCGATACCTGCCGGAAATGCAAAAATGGATTCCGGAGCATGTGTAACACCGAAAGGAATTCCTGCCAGAGTGGTCAGCAGGATCGCAAGAATCATACCACCCGGAATATTTCGTACCTTGATCACCAGAAGAATCAGAAATCCGATCACTGCTACGATCACAGATGGAGATGCAAGATCTCCAAAGGAAAGACAGTTTTTTGCATCATTTGCCACGATCAGTCCACAGTTTTTTGCACCAAGAAGTGCGATAAACAGACCAATACCGGCACTAACCGCTTGTTTCAGGCTTACCGGGATCACACGTACCACGGCTTCTCGCAGACCAAAGAATGAAATTATGATAAAAAGAACACCACTCCAGAATATCACACCTGCTGCGATCGGCATACTTACGCCTTCATTGGTAATCATAGATGCAATAATTCCAACGCTTCCAAGTCCCGGAGCCAGAGCAAACGGTCGATTGGTAACCAATGCCATTGCACAGCTGGTCACAATGATCAGAATGATCATAGCTGTCAGAGTCGTGTGTTTATCATAACCGGCGCCTGCCAGAATATTTGGGATCGTAGCAAGCACATACGCCATAGTTACAAAAGTTGTCAGTCCTGCCAGAAGTTCTGTTTTTATATTTGTATTGAACTCAGACAGTCTGAACTGTTTTTCCAGCCAGTTTTTCATTTATTTTTTCCCCCTTGATATGATGATAGGATGTATTGTAAAATATGCATATCAGGAAGTCAAATTCATATTATACATAAAAATTATGCCAAAATGGAATAGTTGGAGGAAAACATGAACTATCATGAACTGAAGTACATTCTCTGCATTGCCAAATATCAGAATCTTACAAAAGCCGCACAGGAGCTTTATATTTCCCAGCCAACCCTGACCAAGCATCTCCAGAAACTGGAACGAGAAATGGGGACCAAGCTGTTCAGCCGCAGCGGAAACAGCTATACACCTACCTTTGCGGGCCGCAAATATATGGAGTATACCCGAAAGATCCTGCAGATACAACAGGACTGGGAAAAAGAGCTGAAAGATCTTACAGAAAATAATGAAGGAGAACTGAACGTTGCTTTCCCACTGATGAGGAGTACCTGTATGGTTCCTCAGATCATGACCTCTTTTTTTCAAAAATATCCTAAAGTAAAGGTCAATATCCTGGAAGAGGCATATTCTATCCAGGAAAAACTTCTGCTCAATGATCAGCTTGATTTTGGCATTTTCAATGAAGTACATAAACACCCCAAGCTGGAATACGAACTGCTGAAAAAAGAAGAAATCCTTCTGATCATGCCTCCGGAGCACCCATTGGCTGCTGCCGGCAGTGTATCCACTCACGGCATATACCCGAAGCTTGATCTCTCACTTCTGGCAGAAGAGCCTTTTATCCTGCATTTTCCGGAACAGACTACCGGACAGCTTTCGCTGGAAGCATTGAAAGCTGCCCATATCAAGCCTTATGTGCCAATACAGAGCCGCAACACAGAAACCTGTGTCAAACTCTGCATGCAAGGACTTGGTATGTGTTTCACCCCGGAAACCTATGTTCAAAATATGGACCTCCCTGTAAAACCAGCCTGTTTTTCCATTGGTGAAGATGGCGTCTTCAGCACACTGACAATTGCATACCGAAGAGGTACCTATCTCCCACAGTACGCCCGGGATTTTATATGTACTGCGAAGAAGGTCCTGTAGTGTTTTGATCAACATATATTGAAGCAAAAAATCTTCTGTTCAGAGGGAATATTTTTATTGCATTATTCTGAATATTCCTGTATAATTGACACAATAATCAAAACTTAAGAGCGTAACGTACAAGGGCGTACAGCACATATTTCCTGTGTCTGTACGCCTTTGTGTTATTTCTGCAGTCCTGCGGATATTTCGCTTTGAGAAAGGGAGGAGATTTCTATGATGAATGCAATCGGAAGTGTGATAAACCAGATCGACAGTCTGGTGTGGGGCTGGTGGATGATCATTTTACTTCTGGGCACCCATATTTTCATGACCATCCGTACCGGTGTGATCCAGCGTAAGATTGGTACCGCCATTCGCCTGTCTGTCACCAAAGATACCAATGCGGAAGGTGAAGTAAGCCAGTTTGGCGCCCTGACAACAGCCCTTGCTTCCACTATTGGAACCGGAAATATCATCGGTGTCGGTACTGCCATTGCTCTTGGCGGTCCCGGTGCAGTCCTCTGGTGCTGGCTTACCGGTGTCTTCGGAATCGCCACCAAATACAGTGAGTCTCTCATCGCTGTAAAATACCGCGTCAAAACCAAAGACGGCCGTATGCAGGGTGGTGCTATGTATGCCCTAGAGCGCGGATTAAATATGCGCTGGCTTGGTCTGATCTTTGCCTTTTTCGGTGGCTTTGCTTCCTTTGGAATCGGATGTGCTACCCAGGTCAATGCCATTGCAACGGTATGTAATGAGAACCTTCATATTTCGCCGGCAGCGATCGGCATTGCTGTGGCAGTTCTTACTGCCCTTGTTATTTTCGGCGGGATCAAATCCATCGCCAATGTATGTGAACGTCTTGTTCCGTTTATGGCATTTTTCTATGTGATCGGATGTATCATCATCCTGGGGATCAATTTCGATTTTATCATTCCCGCAGTAAAAACCATCTGCAAATTTGCTTTTACCCCTGGTGCTGCTGCAGGAGGTCTTGTAGGACGTGGTATCATGATGGCCATGCAGTATGGAATCGCAAGAGGACTTTTTTCCAATGAATCCGGTATGGGTTCTGCCCCCATCGCCGCTGCTGCCGCACAGACAAGAAATCCGGTTCGTCAGGCTCTCGTTTCCAGCACCGGTACATTCTGGGATACCGTTGTGGTATGTCTGATGACCGGTCTTGTTCTGGTAACCAGTATTATGAAAAATCCTTCGATCGACATGGGAAATATCACTGATGGCGGTGTTCTTACTACACTGGCTTTTCAGCAGATCCCGGTTCTTGGTCCTGTGATCCTTGTAGTGGGTATCATTTCCTTCGCATATTCTACAGTCCTTGGATGGGCATATTATGGCGAGCGGTGCGTGGAGTATTTCTCCGGCAAAAAGGGACTCATCCCCTATCGTGTGCTGTATATTGCGGTAGCTGCCATCTCCCCTGTTATTTCTCTGAACCTGGTATGGACCGTAGCGGATATCCTGAATGCACTGATGGCTATTCCAAACCTGATCGCAGTACTACTGCTTTCCAATGTGATCGTAAAAGAGACCAAAAAATATATCAACGATCTGGATGCACGGGATGACACACCGGTGGAAGTGATCGATAAATAAAAAAACGATAAATATAAGCATTTTATATAACAAAGTTACAGCTCCGACTGCTTCTCATATTACAAAGCAGTCGGAGCTGTCCGTTTACAAATGTCTTCTTCACTTTTTTATAATACATCCTGTGCTTTCATCTCTTCGGACACAGCAAGATATTCTTTGCTGTTTTCCACGATACCAAGCTTCTCTTCCCAGGTAAGATTTCGTTTGATCCTGGCCGGACTTCCCATTACCAGAGAACCATCCGGGATCACCGCATTTTTAGTCACAAGACTGCCGGCTCCTATGATACAGTCGTTTCCGATCTTTGCACCATCCAGGATCACGGCTCCCATTCCGATCAATGTCCGGTCTCCGATGGTACATCCATGGATCACCGCATTATGTCCCACAGTAACGTTGTTTCCGATATGGACCGGCATGTTGTGGCTCACATGAATGGTACAGTTTTCCTGGATATTTGTTTCTTCTCCGATCACTACCGGCGCATCATCCCCGCGGATCACCGCATAATATAATACACAGCTGTCACGGCCGATCGTTACATTTCCAAGGATCACAGACTGCTTTGCGATCCTGGCACCTTCTGCGATCTTTACATTTTTATAATTCATTTTTCCTCCTGAATCTGCTTTCCCTGTACAGGATTCTGCCATATGATATTTCTGATCATGGGTTCTATACGCAACAGCAATTCCTTTTTAACCCATATTATATTTCGTCCGGATCACAATATCTGTATACTGGTATTCCTTTTCCGGTGCCTTGCTGTCAAAGAGAAGCTGGAACAAAATAATCACCGGAGAATGTCCCTGTACAGCCGCATCCTGACCGATAAGGAAATTGATCGTCCCCTCTTTCAGCCATTTCAGATTTTCTTCCAGGAAATCATTGGCGATCACATGCATGGTTTTATCCTTTCCAAGCTTCTGCAAGGTCTGGCAGACACCCTTTACGCCATGACCCGTAATATAGATCCCGGTCAGCTCCGGATATAGCTCCAGAAATTCTTCCACGATCTTGGATGCCACCCATTCGTCATCATAAGAATACCTTATATCCACGATCTCGATTCCCGGAAAGCTTTCTTTAATCTCTGTCGTAAATCCTTTCTGCCTGCTGATCAGACCAGGATTGGCAACCTGTCCGGAAATTATGGCAACCTGCCCGTTTCCGCCTGTCATCTCCCCCATCAGGCCTGCTGCCGTACGACCGGCCTGAAAGGTATCCTGTCCCACAAAGCATAACCTTTTTGTATCTTCCAGATCCGCATTAAAGGTAACTACCGGAATTCCATACTCTTCCTGATACTGATTGATCCTCGCTCTCAAAAGCTGATCTTCTGATGGAGTCAGCGCGATTCCATTAAAGCCCTCTTCCCGGAGTTCTTCCATTGCAGCCATTACTTTTTCTGGTTCCACGCCCTCGATCTCATAGATCTTTACTGTTCCGCCAAAGCTCTCCACTTCTTCTTTTGCTTCCAGGACCCCATTTAAAACCTGCTGCATAAAAGGAGTCTCCATATACTGAAGGATCACACCGATACGGATTTTCCTCTTTGCCATGGCAAGGGCACGACCGGCACGGCTGGGCTGATATCCCATCTCCCGGGCGATCCTTTTGATCCTTTCCTCTACTTCCGGGCGGATACGGCCTCTGTTGTTCAGTGCCCTGTCCACAGTGCCTCTTGAAACTCCTGCTGCTTCCGCAATCTGTTGTAATGTTACTGCCATATTTTACCCTCCAAAACCTCTCCTGTGTGCTTTGTGTTCACGCGCACGCTCTTTTATCCCATTATACACATTTACACTTTCTCAGGCAATCCCTGATTTCATTATTTTTATAATTTTCCTTTACGATCAGACAGGCCCGGCATAAACAGGTGCATTCCCTCAGCCAAAAATGCTTCCGAAAAAATCTCCGGAAGCATTTTTATCATTGCAAAACAGATCCCTTTGTCAGTCCAGAAGCTCCTGTACCATCTCGGGGGTAAAGGTTACAGCCTTCACATGATCCACCTCGATCTGATACAGGGCATTGGCCGCAATATGCTCCGCAGCCTGCTCCAGATCACGGATTCCTGTGGTATCTTCAAATTTCTTAATTACTGCGTCCAGCGCCTCATCCGTTACGATACATTCTTCCTGTTTCAGACTCATACGTTTCAGAACCTTGGGAAGCGCAAATCTGGAAAAGATGATCTTCTTTTCCTCCGGTGTGTAATCCGGAATATCGATCACTGCAAAACGTGACATCAGAGGTGCGCTGATCTGTGCCTTATCATTGGCTGTGGCAATAGGATAGACACCAACTGTCGGAACCATACATTCCATATAGTTATCTGTAAAACCAAGGTTATCCAGCAGTGTCAGAAGCACATCTGCCGGATTTCCGTTTCCTTTACCTGATGCAGCCTTGTCAAGCTCATTGATGATAAATACCAGATTGGATTCTCCTGCCATGGAAAAAGCCTCCATGATGATTCCAGGCTTGGCATTTGCATAAACACGAGAGCTTCCTGTAAGCTGTTCCGGATCATTGATCGAACTCATATCCAAGGTTGTCCACGGCATTTTCAGGATTCTTGCAACTGCATAAGCGATCTGAGATTTACCGGTACCTGCAGGTCCTACAAGAAGCAGTCCGTAGGCAGGAAGTGTATGAGTACGATTAATCTGAATGATCGTCTCAATGATCCTCTGTTTTACACGCTCCATTCCATAAAGCTCCTCATCCAGGATACGACGTGCTTCCTTCGGATCAATAGACTCAAAATAATTATGCTTCCACTGAATATTCATCATGATGGAAAGTGCTCTCTGGGCATGGCGTCTTTCCTCCTGAGAAACCTCATGAGAACGGGCAACTGCCAGATTTCTTCTTGCCCAGAGACGGATATTATCCGGCATAGTCTTTCCGGCACAGTTCATAAAGTCGGTGATACTCTGAATACTGGTAAGCTTCATATCGTCACCGTCTTCTTCCTCCTCATCGTTCTCATTTTCTTCTGCCGGCGCACTGCTTGCAAACAGACGCTCGATCATAAACTGAAGAAATCCGTCCTCAGCAGAAAGCTTGGTGCCTCCGCCAAAAGCGATCTCACGGATTTTGTAAACAGCATATCCTTCCTCTGTATTCTGTCCTGAAAGACGGATGTTGATATGATTTTCTCCGAGCCATTTGATCAGGCTTGTAAAACGGGAATCGATCTTCAGGATGTCTGCCGGAAAAACACCGTCCTCTTCCTTAAACTCAAATGCAGTCTGCTTCGCAGGATTGGAAAAATATCCGCAGGAATGATGTTTCCACTCTCTTTTGCTGTTATCCAGGATCAGCATCGGTTTCTCCGGTGTGGCTTTTGTTTCATTAGAACGAAATGTTGTATATGTGCACTGGCTTTTTGTCTCTTTTTTATCTGCCGGCGCTGCGCTGAAATCAAAAACTGGCATATTTTTTACTCCTCTTTCTCTGAAAAATATCTTCATTCAGTTTATCATGGATTGGAAATCTCAACAACTGCTGATATAATTTTTTATGCATTTTTTGTATTCGTCATTTTTCCGTAAGTTGTTTAAACAATTTTGCAGTTTGCCGATTGACACTGCCTGTAAACTATGTTATCGTGCAATCATGTCTGCTTTCACTTTTACGAAAGCTGACACAGTTACCATGTATGTGATTTACTGTTTTTCACGTCATTGTAATTGTATTTTTTTGGAGGAGGAAATGAGAAATCAACTTTCACAGCAGGATGATTTTTATCCACAGATCGTTAAGCTTGTCATCCCCATCATCATTCAGAATCTGCTAAGTGCAGCGGTCAATTCCGCCGATGTTATCATGCTGAACTTTGTAGGTCAGTCATCCATCTCCGCAGTATCCCTGGCAGCGAATTATTCCAATGTCCTGTTTATGGTTTATTACGGTCTTGGTACGGGAGCCACCCTGCTTTGTGCCCAGTATTATGGAAAGGGAGATTACAAAGCCATTCAGATCATCGAGGGAATCGCTCTTCGTTTTTCCATGATCATCTCTGTTCTCGTGGCACTCGTTGCATTTACCATGCCACAGATGATGATGAGACTGTTCACCAACGATCCGGAGCTTCTGGCCATTGGTTCTTCCTATATCCGCATTATGGGTATCACCTATATCTGCTGGGGTATGACGGAGGTTTATCTGGCTGTCCTTCGAAGCATTGGCCGGGTAACTACCAGCATGGCGATGAATATGCTGGCATTTGGACTGAATATCCTTTTGAATGCGACTTTTATCTTCGGATTGTTCGGAGCACCCAAGCTTGGTGCTACCGGTGTGGCTATTGCTACTGCACTTTCCAGAATGATCGAGCTGATTGCCTGTTTTATTATTTCTGCTTTCAGCAAAAATGTCCGACTGGATCTCCGATGTATGTTCACAAAAAACAAACTGCTGTTCAGTGATTTCGTGCGGCTTTCCCTGCCGGCTCTTGGCAATGATATTTCCTGGAGTATTGGTTTTTCCATGTACTCTGTGATCCTGGGGCATCTTGGTACGGATGCGGTTGCTGCCAATTCTCTGGTTGTAGTAGTCCGTAATATCGGCTCTGTTTTCTGTTTCGGTATTGCCAGTGCAGGAGGTATCCTTCTAGGCAATGTTATGGGGCAGGGCGATCTGGAACGTTCCAGGCGTTATGCTTCCAAAACACTGAAGCTTACTGTTATTGCAGGTTTTTTGGGCGGACTTATCGTTCTTGCCATCACACCGTTCGTAATGAGATTTGCGTCCCTGACACCCACTGCCATGCATTATCTGAAATATATGCTTCTGATCAACAGCTATTATATTATGGGGTCTGCCGTAAATACAACCCTGATCGCCGGTGTGTTCCGGGCAGGTGGTGATACAAAGTTTGGTCTGATCTGTGATACCATTGATATGTGGGTATATGCAGTACCCCTTGGATTCTTCGCTGCTTTTGTACTGAAGCTGCCGGTTATGTGGGTGTATTTTCTGCTCTGTACGGATGAATTTGTGAAGTGGCCATGGGTGATCAAAAGGTATCTTAGTGGGAAGTGGGCTAAGAATATTACCCGCGAGAATATATTTGAAAATAAATAGAATACAGAAACATTTTAGACGGCTGGAATCTGCGTTATTTTTCAAAAATTCGCTGTTTGAGCGAAGAAAGTCTCGGACTTTTGGAAAATAACTTTAGCAGGTTCCAGCCGTTCGTTACTCAACTACCGCTGCAGTCCTTCTATCACCATCTCCGTCAGACGCACAACACTTCCCTGTACCTCCCGGATCTCTTTCTCCGAAATACCATCCTTATGAAATCCCCCGGTGCAAACCACTCTCTTTCCCAGCTCTTTCGAAACCTTCTCCGCCATCCACCGGCAGATCACCTCGTCCTTATGTCCCGGAAAATTCAAAACTGAAGAAGTCGCACTCACAGAACCATCCCCTGTCAGAGACACTCTCGGTTCCGTCTGCACCACACATCCCAGATGAGGTCTCTCTCCGCCTTTCAGACAGATAAGCACATCCTCTCCGACAAATGCAGCACTGACCTCCAGCTTACAGCCTGCAGTCTCCACACACTCTTTTACAATCCATTCCATCTGCGATACTCCTTTGCTTCGATCCCAAACGGTTCCAAAAGCTTTGCCGCAATATGATACACCATATCATCAATGCTCTCCGGTTTATGATAAAACGTCAGCATCGGCGGAATGATCCGTACTCCCGGAAGCATGGATAGCTCATAAAGATTTCGGAGATGAATCCCGCTTAACGGTGTTTCTCTGGCTGCCAGCACCAGTGTTCTCTGTTCCTTGACCGTCACATCTGCCGCACGCAGAATAAGATTATCCGCATAGCCACTGTGGATCCCCGCGATCGTCTTCATGCTGCAGGGCACGATCAGCATCCCCTCTGTTTTGAAAGAACCACTGGCCGGTTTTGCCCCGATCTCTCCCGGTGCACATACATGATCTGCCAATCGTTTCACATCCTCCGGTTCCAGCTCCGTCTCCTGGCGAAGAGTCATCTCTGCACTGGAACTCATGATCAGATAAGACTCAAAATCCGGATTCTCCCGGATGATCTCCAGACATTTTACAAGGAGCGGCAGGCCGCTTGCACCTGTCGCACCAACTATAATTCTCTTTTTCATTTTTTCAGCCATTTCTCCGGATCCAGTTCCATAAAACGGGCTCTGTGAAAATCTTCCTTCAGATCATAAGACACCGTACAGTCAAAAATAGTCTTGCATGCAATTCCATGATCACGGATACTTGGAGAAAATGCAGGATCATTGGACGGATCAAGAGGATGACAACGGACACCCGGAATGGTGATCACATCCACATCCCCCTGGAATCTCGTATTCATCGCCCAAAGTACATCATTCATATCAAAGCAGTCCACATCTTCATCTACCAGAAATACATTTTTCAGCTCACTAAAGGCGGAAAATGCAAGAAGTGCAGCCTGACGCTGTCTTCCCTCATCACTTTGAGAAAGCTTTTTAAACTGAAGGACAGCCATATACTTTCCACCTCCGGCACTGCTGCAGTATACGTTCTGAAGCCTTCCAGGCATTGCTTTTTCCACCATGCCATAGATGCTGGCCTCTGTAGGGATTCCCGCCATGGATACGTGCTCCTCACTTGGCCCGATACAGGTCTGCATGATCGGATTTTCACGATGTGTCACTGCTGTAACCTTGATCAGCCAGCACTGATCACTTGCAGGCCCTGTATATCCCGGAAACTCCGGCATGGCGTATCCGGTATTGCTGTTCTGATCTTCCTTTACACGCACACCCGGGATCACTTCTCCCTCGATCACGTATTCCGCATTGGCGATGGCACGCTCGTTAACGGTTAAACATTTACAGAGTTCCACCGGCTCTTTGCGCAGTGCACCGGCTACAGACAGCTCATCATACCCCAGTGGTGTTGTAGGCGGCTCAAAACAGGAACCGATCTCAATAGCAGGATCAACTCCGATACTGATAGAAATCGGCAGCCTTTGTCCCAGCTCCTCAGCACGCTCTGCCATTGCTCCGATATGTCTGGCACCAGGTGTAAAGAAAATGGAAAGCTCATCTTTTCCCTGAATGCAGAGACGGTGAATGGTCACATCGTGAACTCCAGTATCCGGGTGTGTGGCGTAGCACATGCCAAGTGTGATATACGGGCCCGCATCATCCGGTGTGTTCGTTGGCGCAGGAACCAGCTTATAGAGGTCAAAATCCGGATCTGCTGCCTTATGCACCACCTGCTGACACGGTGCATCGCCTTCAAGATCGACCGGTGGAATTGGATTCTCCACGCTTTTGCAGAGCATCTTTCCAAGATTTTCCGGCTGAGTGTCAAGTAAAGCAGCAACTCTTTTTCTGCTTGCCAGAAGACCGATAGCTACCCTTGCATCCGGGTGTCCTTTTATACGATTAAAGATCATGGCAGGTCCTTCCTTTGTGGGACGCTTCACCGTTCCACCGGCTCCTACATAACGATATACCCCTGCAAGCTCTGCCATCGGATCAACTTCCACCTCTGTTTCAATCAGCTGATCTGGCATCTGCTCCAGAAGTGCCAGAGCACTTCTCAGATCTCTTACTTTTTCTGCCATAAAAAACCTCCTGCGTTATCTTTATATTACTGTTCACTCCGTTCTCAGTAACATCTTTATTTTCTTATGTTATTTTATCTCTTTTTTACATGGTGAATCAATTCTTTCTATGATATAATTGTTTCCAATATGGAATGATTCGTCACTATTTTCTAAAAGGCAGGTGTTACCATGACTCTTGAACAGATCGACTATTTTATCTGTGCAGCTCAATCCCGGACTTTTTTTGATGCTGCAGAAGCTATGCATATCTCCCAGTCCTCCCTTTCCAAGCAGATCATGAAACTGGAAAAAGAACTGGAGCTTACCTTATGGGACCGCAGCAAGCGTACTGCTGTGCTTACTCCTGAAGGAGAGTTTTTTTACAAAGAAGCACTTAAGATTTCCAGACAGTATCATCGTTCTCTGGAAGCAGTGTACCATTTTAAGGACAGTAAGCTCCAGGCACTTCATATTGGAACACTTCCTTTTCTTTCTCAGTACCATCTTACTTCTGTGATACACAGTTTTTGTGATACACACCCGGAGCTTTCTTTTTCTCTGAAGGAGGTAGAAGACGAAGAACTTCTTTCCGGTCTTGAAAAAGACTTTTTTAATCTGATCTTTGTACGAAAACACATGATAGACCCGGAGCTTTATACTTTTCATGCTCTCACAGAAGATCGTCTGGTTGCTGTTTTTCCTGAAGCGCATCCCTCTGCGTCCAAAAAATCGGTCTCTCTTTCCGAACTGAAAAAAGAATCTTTTATCCTGATGCCTCCGCACACCTCCATTTACCGTTTCTGTATGCAAAGTTTTCATAATGCAGGGATCCACCCTCAGCTTCTGCGTACTGCCCGCGCAGAATCTATTGTCAGCGCAGTGGAAATTGGCGAAGGGATCAGCCTTCTTACAGAAAGCAGCTTTCAGTTCTTTCGTCAGCCTTCGCTTGTTGCTGTCCCGGTTAATGGACTAGAAAAGCTATCTGTTGGAATTGCCCATAAAAAAAATATGGCTCTCACAGCCTCTGCAGAATGTTTTCTGCAGTTTGTGAAAAGCCATATGTAAGGTATTTTTTCTATAATCCAAGCATCATTCCCACACCGTGTACCGCAAACGCAACGATCCATGCAGTGGCACACTGTACTGCTACAATACCAGCGGCAGCTCTTACAGTTCCCATCTCCCGACGCACAGTTGCAATAGCTGCAACACAGGGTGTATAGAGCAAGGTAAAGATCAAAAATACGTAAGCAGTAAACGGTGTAAATAAAGTCTGAAGCAATGCCGTATTTCCGCCCAGAAGGACTGTCAGCGTAGACACAACGCTCTCTTTTGCCATAAAGCCCGTGATCAATGCGGTGGATACTCTCCAGTCACCAAAGCCCAGCGGAGCAAAAAGTGGTGCCACGATGCTTCCGATCCTTGCCAGAAGGCTCTGATCTGTGCTGGTAACAAGGTTAAGACCTGCATCAAAGTTCTGCAGGAACCACACGATCAGCGTTGCCGCAAAAATAATTGTAAACGCTTTCTGGATAAAGTCCTTCGCCTTTTCCCAGATCAGCTGTCCTACACTTTTTGCAGAAGGAAGTCGGTAATTGGGAAGCTCCATGACAAACGGAACCGGCTCTCCCTTATATTTCGTCTTTTTCAGGATCAGCGCATACAGGATCCCGCAGAGAATTCCTGCAAAATAAAGGCTGATCATCACAACTCCTCTCCACTGCTTCGGGAAAAATGCACTGGTGAGAAGTCCGTAGATTGGAAGCTTGGCACTGCAGCTCATAAACGGAGTAAGCAGGATCGTCATTTTCCGGTCACGTTCACTGGATAATGTTCTGGTTGCCATAATGGCCGGCACCGAACAGCCGAATCCGATCAGCATCGGCACAAAGCTTCTTCCGGAAAGTCCGATCTTTCGAAGGAGCTTGTCCATAACAAAGGCTACACGAGCCATATATCCGGTATCTTCCAGGATTGACAGGAAGAAAAACAAAGTAACGATCGTAGGAAGAAATCCGATCACGCTTCCGATACCGCTTAAAATTCCATCCACAACCAGTGACTGCAGTACTGAGCTGACACCCGCTGACTCCAGTCCCCTGCCAATAAGTGCAATTACCCAGTTCACGACCATAGTCATTCCGTCTGAAAGCCAGGCTCCCAGATAATTGAACGTCATCACAAATACAATTGCCATAATTCCTACAAAACAGGGAATTGCTGTATATTTTCCGGTAAGGATACGATCTATGGCGACACTTCGTTTATGTTCACGGCTTTCTGCCGGTTTTACCACAGTTTTCTCACAAAGCTTTTCAATAAAATTGAAGCGCATGTTCGCAAGAGCTGCCTCACGGTCCAGACCGCCATCCTTCTCCATAACATGTACCAGCCCATCAAGAACCTTTTTTTCACCTTCAGGCAAAGCCAGACGTTTTTCGATCAGAGAATCTTTCTCTACGATCTTCGTAGCTGTAAAACGTACAGGAAGTCCTGCTTTTTTTGCATAGGGTTCGATCAGATGAACGGCTGCATGGATACATCTGTGAAGTGCGCCTACCGGATCCTTCGGTGACTGATTGTCAGTACAGAAATCAATTCTTCCCGGTGCTTCTCTGTATCTTGCAACATGGACTGCATGATCGATCAGCTCATCAATTCCTTCATTCTTCGCTGCTGAAATAGGTACAACCGGAATTCCTAAAATCTCCTCCAGTTCATTGATCCGAACAGAGCCTCCATTTGCCCTTACCTCATCCATCATATTTAAGGCCAGCACCATTGGGATTCCAAGCTCCATCAGCTGCATGGTAAGATAAAGATTTCTCTCAATATTGGAAGCATCTACAATATTAATGATTCCTGTCGGCTTCTCATTCAGCAGAAAATCTCTTGTTACGATTTCCTCGCTGGAATACGGGGAAAGTGAATAGATTCCAGGAAGATCCGTTACCGTTGCCTCCGGATGCCTCCGGATGCTTCCTTCTTTCTTGTCAACAGTTACACCCGGAAAGTTACCAACATGCTGATTGGAACCTGTCAGCTGATTAAAAAGAGTTGTCTTTCCACAGTTCTGATTACCTGCCAGTGCAAACGTGATCGGTTCCCCTTTGGGAATCGTATCACCGATCCGGTTCTTACGATAATCTCGAGCCTTTCCAAGTTCTCCCACACCAGGATGAGCAATCGGCTGATGCCGTTCATTTTCTTTCTTCGTTTCCGTCATGGATTCGATCGATACGATCTCAATCTTTGCAGCTTCCGCCAGCCGCAATGTCAGCTCATATCCGCGCAGCACAAGCTGTACCGGATCTCCCATAGGAGCTGTTTTACGAAGAGACACTTCTGTCCCCGGTGTAAGCCCCATATCCAGAAGATGATGTCTCAGCTCCCCCTCGCCACGAACACTGATGATTCTGCCACATTCTCCAGTCTTTAATTTGTCCAGTGTCATATTGTCACCTCATCTTAAGTACAATTTACATGGTCAATACATATATCTGTATTATCCACTGTTACATCGTTTCGTAAATAACTATATCAATCGGATTCACAGACAAGTGAATGGTATAGTTATTTCAAAAACGATGTACTAATATAAATGTAACACAATTTAAGTTATTTGACAATAACTGATTAATCTGATAAGTTTCATATAAATAATACCAATTCAAAAGTTATTTATCATTAACATTTATATTTTTTCTCATTTTAGCACAATTCCTGTTTGATAAACAAACATCTTCATATTTTTTTTGCAGACATACAATAACATCCATGTATATTCCCGCAATAAAAAAGCGCAAACGACATATTATCTGTCGTCTGCGCCTTTTTATTGCGAGAACCGCTTCGGTGAATCCTTACTCACCAATTAACCAATTGTACATTTCCTCATACTGACGTGCGGAATTGTTCCAGGAAAAATCTGCAGCCATCGCGCGATCTACCATTTTATTCCATTCACGTTTCTTGTCATAATATACACTCTCTGCATAACGGATCGTAGCAAGCATTTCATGTGCATTATAATTTACGAAGGAGAATCCTGTTCCGGTTCCCTCGAATTCATTGTACGGGACAACTGTATCCTTCAGACCACCGGTCTCTCTGACGATCGGAAGAGTTCCATAACGAAGGCTCATCAGCTGGCTTAAGCCACATGGCTCAAACAGTGACGGCATCAGAAATGCGTCAGATGCTGCATAAATTCTGTGAGACATTGCCTCATCATAGTAGATCTGTGCAGATACCTTGCCATGATACTTCCAGTCAAAATGACGGAACATATTCTCATAACGTTCCTCACCGGTACCAAGAGCAACGATCTGAACCGCATCCTGACACAGTTCGTCCATGATATAAGCGATCAGATCAAATCCCTTCTGATCTGTCAGGCGGGATACAATACCGATCATCATAGCTTTCGGATCCTGCTCAAGTCCAAGATCTTTCTGAAGCTGGATCTTGTTCTTGATCTTCTCCTTGCGGAAGTTCTTTGCATTGTAGTTCTTGGTGATATTCGGATCTGTCTCCGGATTGAATTCATTGTAATCAATACCATTTACAATACCACGCAGGCTGTTGGCTCTCGCATTGAGAAGTCCGTCCAGCTTCTCACCATAAAACGGTGTCTTGATCTCTTCTGCATAGGTATTACTTACTGTGGTAATGGCATCTGCAAATACCATACCGCCCTTCAGGAAGTTTGCGTCCTTGTATGCTTCCAGTTTATCCGGCGCAAAGTAGTAATCGGAAAGGCCTGTGATATCCTTAACAGTCTTAACATCCCATACACCCTGAAATTTCAGGTTATGTATTGTCATAACAGTCTTGATTCCACGGAAGAATTCATTCTCCTGGAAAGAATCGTGAAGGTAAACCGGAACAAGTCCTGTCTGCCAGTCATGACAGTGGATGATATCCGGTCTGAATCCGATCACCGGAAGAACCGATAACACAGCTTTGGAAAAGAAAGCAAATTTCTCAAGATCCCATGGTGCACTGTCATATGGTTTCGGACCGCTGAAATAATATTCATTGTCAATGAAGTAAAACTGGATCCCGTCATACTGCATCTGCATAATGCCTACATAGCAGTTCTTAAATCCCAGATCCATATAAAAATGGGTCACATACTCCATTTTGTCTTTCCATTCCTGTTTCATACAGGCATATTTCGGTAAGATCACGCGTATATCAAAATATTTTTTGTCAAAGCACTTAGGCAGTGAGCCGGCAACATCAGCGAGCCCTCCTGTTTTGATAAAAGGTACTGCTTCTGATGTAGCAAACAGAATTTTTTTCATCTGTATTCCCCTCCCTGGGTACACCCGTTTTTATTTATGATTATACTCCAAAATTCATCTAATTTAAAGACCGATTTTTATATTCTAGTCTGATTTTATCTGCGATCAGTGCTATAAATTCAGAATTCGTGGGTTTCCCTTTTCCGGTGCTTACAGTATATCCAAACAATTCATCAATGGTATCCATCTTTCCCCGGCTCCATGCCACCTCGATCGCATGTCGGATCGCCCGCTCCACTCTGCTCGGTGTTGTCTGATGGCGTTTCGCAATGGTTGGATATAATACCTTGGTAATGGAATTGAGCATTTCCATGTCATTGACAGACAAAATGATCGCATCCCTTAAATACTGATACCCCTTGATGTGTGCCGGAACTCCGATCTCATGAATGATATTCGTCACATCGGTTTCCAGATTCCTCTCCGGCTGAGGCTTTTTGGTTTCTGTGATACCTGGCCTTGCAATCTCCCGCACTCTTCTGTCCCCAATCTTCCGAATATGTTTGATCCGGTTTAAAAGTGTGGTGTTGTCAAAAGGCTTCAAAACATAATAGTCTGCTCCAAGACTGAATGCATCCTCTGTAATCCTCTCCTGTCCAATTGCAGATAATACGATAAACACTGGAACTTTTTTGACATTTGCGTTATGGGAAAATTTCTCCATAACGGAAAGGCCGTCCATCTTCGGCATAATGATGTCGAGAATCACCACATCCGGCTCCTTATCTTTGATTATGTTACAGATTTCTTCTCCGTTGTGTGCTTTTCCGACCAGTTCAAGGTCTTTATCTTCTTCGATCATCTGACCGAGCATGTCTGTCATTTTCGCGTTATCATCAGCAATTGCAACATTTAATTTGTCCATGAGGACCCTCCTAACTTCTATCTCCTTGGGTTTCCAGACATACCCCCTGTCACCACGGCAGTAACCGACACTGTTAGCTGCCTGCGCTTTCCCCTTGCTGGCGACAAAATTATTATAGTGGAAATCCTGTAGTAAAATCAAGATAAAAATAGTTATTTTATCACACTTTCGTACGATATTTTTCGACATTTTTTCTCTTATATATCACAAAATTCACCAAAATGCAGGTATTTCAATCTGTATCCGGCATTTTTCCCCATATAAAAAAGAGGCACTTTTCCCGGACTTTTTCCATGTTTTTGTGCCTCTTACCTCAACTGCAGATTATGCATTGCCTGTCATATTTTCAATAAAAATCCCATATCCGCCGGTAGAATCCTGCACAAATACATGCGTCACGGCACCAAAGAGTTTTCCGTTCTGAAGCACAGGACTTCCAGACATTCCCTGAACGATCCCACCTGTTTTTTCCAGGAGTTCTTTATCTGTGATCTGGATCACAAAGCTCTTATTAGAATCCTCATGGTTCATATCGATCCTGGTGATCTCTGCGGCATATTCTTTTACTTCGCCGTCTGTGCAGCAGAGAACAGATGCGGGTCCAATTTTCAGATCCTGTTTGTAACCTACAGGAATCTTCTTCAGATCCAGATTTTTCACCTGGTCAGCATCCACAGTTCCAAAAATGCCGTTTTTACTGTTTTCGGAAATCTCACCCAGGATATTGTCAGCTTCGTATCGGATCAGACCAGATAGTTCTCCGGGATTTCCTTTTTCTCCTTTCCGGATCCCCAGGATCTGGGCGTTGTAAAGATTTCCATCTGCGATACTTAAAAGTTCGCCGGTATCCACATCGCTGATCCCGTGACCAAGAGCACCGAACCCTCCATTTTCGTCCACATAAGTCAGGGTTCCGATTCCCTGTGTATCGTCCCTCACCCAGATGCCAAGCTTGTATTTTCCTTTCTCATCTTTCACCGGCGTCAGGGACAGGGGAATCGTCTCTTTTCCCCGGCGGACCTTCAGTGTTACAGATTCTCCGCAAAGATCTGCAAGATCCTCCAGAAGATCCTGCTTGCACTGGATCCGGTTCTGATCAAAAGCCACAATATAATCTCCCGGCTTTACAATGTCCCGGGCCGGTTCTTCCATCTCACCACTTTCCGAAAGGATCTCGCCTGTATCAATGATCAGAACTCCTTTCGTCTGCATATAAATACCTACTGCATCTCCGCTTGCATATACTTCTTTTGCAGTTATATTTTTTACCTTCACATCCTTAAAAGGGATCACTCCCAAGAGTCTGCAGTGCAACTTATAGCTGTCTTTTCCTGAAACGGTGATCGCATCATCAAAGCTGATAAAAGGGCGTTTAAGAAGATTGGCTACTTCCCGGCTGTCCTCATGATCCACCAGGATCTGATCCGGGATCTTTCTGTCCAGAAGCCGGTAGCCCAGCCATCCCATCAGAATCAGATCCAGCGCAAGAAATACAAGGAGCCAACATCGGTATTTTCTTTTTCTGTTCATCTTACGTCACATCCTTTGTAATTTTCTGATACAAGCAAATCCCCACCCACTGCTTATTGCTTTTCGCAACTGAAGCAGGAAACTGACTTGATTCGGTTAAAAAAGAGGACTGACCTTTCGGTCGTCCTCTCTTAGTATGTAACGTATAAATTATTTCAGTCTTGTATTTTTTTGTTGCTGTGCCAATTCCTTCATCTCTCTTGCATTTCCAAGAACAGCCGGCGTGATCTGGGCACCGCCCAGAAGTCTGGCAAGCTCACGAACAGATTCCTCTCCTTCCAGAGGATGGATCTGGGTGATGGTTTCTGTTCCTTCTACATGTTTCTCAATCTCAAAATGGGTATCTGCCATTGCTGCGATCTGTGGAAGATGTGTGATACAAAGCACCTGCCTGTGCTGTCCGATCACTGCCATTTTTTCAGAGACCTTCTGTGCAGTACGCCCACTGATCCCTGTATCGATCTCATCAAAGATCAATGTATCGATCTGATCTTTATCTGCAAGGATCGCTTTGATGGCAAGCATAATCCTGGAAAGCTCACCACCGGATACGATCTGTCCCAGCGGTTTTCTGCTCTCACCTGGATTTGTGGAAATCTCATATTCCACCGCATCATAACCATTATCTGTATAATTTTTTCTGCGGTCAAAACGGATAGAAAAATCCACATCCTCAAAATTCAGTTCCTTCAATCCTTCGATAATCTTTTCATCCAGCTGTTTACTGTATTTTTTCCGGATCTCTGAAAGTTCATGCGAAGCTTCCTCAAGAATCTTTTCTGCCTGCATAAGTTTTTCTTTCAGTAACCGGAAATTTTCTTCGAATCTTTGAAGTTTTTCTAATTTTTCCTGCTGTTCCTTCTGATAAGACAAAATTTCATGGATCGTCTGTCCATACTTTGCCTTCAGACTATTGATCAGATCCAGTCTTTTTTCTGTTTCAAAAAAAGTTTCTTCGTCAAAAGTCAAACTATCCATATAAGAGGACAGATCACGGCAGAAGTCACTGAGAAGTGAATCGATTTCCATAAGAGCTTCCTGTAAAGGTGCAAGATCCTTATCGTAATCTGCAATTCTTGAAAACTCTTTCAGGGCATTTCCGGTCATATCTGCGGCGCCCTGTTCATATCCGGTCATCCCACGAACCATTTGTGCTGTTTCCATGATCCTTCTGGCATTGCTCAGCTTCCGGTAGCGATCCTCCAGTGTTTCGTCCTCTCCCGGAATAAGAGCTGCCTCCTCGATCTCATTGATCTCAAATTCCAGAAAGGCTTTTTCACGGTTGCGCTGTTCCTCATCCATATCCAGTGCTTTCAGCTGATCCACACAGTCCCGATACTCCTGATAAGCTTTCCGGACCTTCTCCCTGGCAGGAAGGATCTGTTCCTTTCCATATACATCCAAAATAGCCAGCTGGCGGTCTCCATAAAGAAGTGACTGATGCTCATGCTGTCCGTGAATGTCCAGAAGACAGGCTGCTGCTGCTTTCATCTGGCTGACAGTACTTGTCTCTCCGTTGATCTTGTTGATACTTCTGCCGTCCATGATCTTGCGGGACATCAGCACCTGTCCGTCTTCCGGATAGATGTCAAGCGCCGCAAGGGACTCTCTGGCTTTCGTGTTTTCAACCTGAAACAGCAACTCTACCAGGGCATAGGAAGCATTTTCACGAATCATGCTTCTGGAAGTTTTTCCACCCAGGATAAGCTGTATGGATCCTAACAGAATGGATTTTCCGGCTCCGGTCTCACCAGTTAAGATATTTAAGCCTGGTCCGAATTCCACCTCTGATTCCTCTATCAGTGCAAGATTTTTTACATGCAGATGTACTAACATTGATTTCCTTTCTGGTATAAAGCATTTACATATTCTGTCATTTTATTTTCCTCTGGATAAGATCCCGCCAAGCTTCTGAACTACACCCGGTGCCTGTTCAGAGGTTTTCACCACACACATAATGGTATCATCTCCGGCAATACATCCCAGGATTTCCGGCCATTTCATGGCATCAAGAGCTGCTGCTGCCGCCATGGCCATTCCCGGAATTGTTTTTACCACTACGATATTCTGTCCGATGTTCATAGCGATCACTGCATCTTTCAAAACTCTGGAATATTTATCACTTAACACATCCGGTGTATGTTCTTCCAGGATCGCATATCTGGACTTTCCGTTGCTGCCTGCAACCTTTGTCATTTTCAGAGCACGGATATCTCTGGATACGGTAGCCTGCGTAACCTTAAAACCGGCCTCATTCAGTCTTGCTGCAAGTTCTTCCTGTGTATCGATCTCGTACTGACGGATCAGTTCGATAATTTTTTCATGTCTTGCTACTTTCAAAATTGAACCTCCTGCATCAGCTGTTACTCATTTTCTGTCTCAGAACCTCCACAAAGCTCAGATGGTTCAGCTTGAGGATTTTTGTCCTGACTGTGGCTTTCCGGATCACGATCCGGTCACCGGTGACCATGGATATCTGGGTATCCCCGTCGAAAGAGGCCACCGCTTTCTCAATGGTATTATGTCTTCCCTCACCGATCTCTACTGTAACTGCCTCTTCCCCGGAAAGAATGATACTTCGGGTGTTCATGGTATGGGGAGCGATGGGGGTCATGATCATCATACTGGCACTGGGAGAAACCACGGGACCTCCCGCTGACAGACTATATCCGGTAGAACCGGTCGGAGTGGAAATGATGATACCATCTGCATTGTATGAATTCATATATGCATCATTAACATAATTCTTGAAACGGATCACACGGAGATGTCCTTCTCTTCCGATCACAATGTCATTTAATGCGATATCTTTTCCAATAAGTTCTTCTCCACGATAGATCTTTCCTTCCAGCATCATACGATCTTCCAGCTCATAGTCATCTGACAGAAGCCGATCCAGAGCCGGATACACGGAATTTTTATCCACCTCGGCAAGAAATCCCAGAGTTCCCAGATTGATTCCAAGAAGAGGGATATCCAGATGCACCACATCCCTTGCAGCCTGCAGAAGTGTTCCATCTCCACCCAGTACAATAATGCACTGTGTATCCTGCGGAATCCCATCCGGGTCCGTATAATGATACGGTCCTTCCATTTTTTCGGTGATCTTCTGCACATGACACCTGGCACCATGCTTCTCCAGATAGGCAATGATCCTATTAGAAAATGTCAGTTCCGGATCCTTGGCACTGTTTGGAATTATATAAAATCTGTCCATATTGCTTCAGTCCTTTCCAAACATCAGTCCAGCTGTCCGTGGGCTTCCTTTACCACATCCTCTACGGATACGTCAAGACTCACAGGTACTTCTGTTCCTTCCGGATGTTTTTTCAGATGAAGGAGATATTCAATATTTCCTTCAGGTCCCTTGATGGGAGAAAAGGAAAGATGACAGGGCTCCATAAAAATGCTCATGGCATAATCTCTGACTTTCTCAATGACTTCTTCATGGACCTTCGGATCACGGACAACGCCTTTTTTTCCGACTTTTTCTCTGCCGGCCTCAAACTGAGGTTTGATGAGACATACGATCTCTCCGTCCTCTGTGAGAAGGTTTCTTACAGGAAGAAGCACTTTTGTAAGGGAGATAAAAGAAACATCGATCGAAGAAAATGCTGCCGGACCTTCCAGATCTTCCGGTACCACATAGCGGATATTTGTTTTTTCCATGCATACAACTCTTGGATCATTCCTGAGTTTCCAGTCCAGCTGTCCATATCCCACATCAATGGAATAGACTTTGACCGCTCCGTTCTGAAGCATACAATCTGTGAAACCACCGGTGGATGCGCCTACATCCATGCACACCTTATCCTTCAGTGTCACGCCAAAATTTTTCATGGCTTTTTCCAGCTTCAGTCCGCCTCTGCTGACATAAGGAAGAGTCTTTCCTCTTACCTCCAGCTTGACAGTCTCAGCAAACATGGAGCCAGCCTTGTCTTCCTTCTGACCGTTGACATATACTTCCCCGGCCATGATATACGCTTTTGCTTTTTCGCGTGACGGTGCAAGTCCCTGTTCCACCATCATGATATCCAGTCTTTTTTTCATATTATCCTCCAACAGCCCGGCTCTTTATGTGCCGGGCTGTAAAATGCCTCACAGCTTCGTATTCTTCTGCAAAGGCTATGTCCTTTATTTTCTGTTATTCACAAGATTTTCCCAGCTCTGTTCTACCGCATCCAGGATTCCCTGTACATTTAAACCTATTTTCATTCGCTGACGGTCCACCGTTCCATGCTCAATAAAATGATCCGGTATTGCCAGTGGAAGAACTCTTACTTCCGGATGACAGGCTTCCATATAAGCAGATACATGTTCTCCGAACCCACCGCTTTTTACATTCTCCTCCACAGTGACCAAAAGACTGTGGTTCTGCGAAAGCCGATCAAGAAGCTCTGTATCCAGAGGCTTTACAAAACGGACATTGACAAACGTAGCTCCTGCTATTTTGTGATCTCTTATCTCTTCACAGACCTTCTGACAGACAGAAACCATGCTGCCAACCCCGAGAACTGCAATCTCACTGCCTGGAGTGATCACTTCACTTCTTCCCTTCTTAAGTGGCTCATGACATTCTTCCATATCGGTACATGCCGATCCTTTCGGATATCGGATCGCACAGGGACCATCCAGCTCTTCTACTGCAAATTTCAACATCTCCTCAAGCTCTTTTCCATTCTTGGGAGCCATAACTGTCATATTGGGAATCATGGACAGATAGGATAAATCAAAGCATCCATGATGTGTTTCACCATCTGCTCCGACAAATCCTGCCCTGTCAATGGCAAAGATCACATGAAGATCCTGCATACATACATCGTGAAGGATCTGATCGATCCCTCTCTGCAGGAACGAAGAATATACCGCAAAAACCGGGATCATTCCCCCAAGTGCCATGCCTGCCGCAAAGGTTACTGCATGTTCTTCCGCAATACCCACATCAAAAAAACGCTCCGGGAATTTCTTCCGGAATCGGTTCAGTCCGGTTCCATCTGGCATAGCAGCTGTAATAGCAACTACTTTTTTGTTCTTCTCTGCCAAAGAACATATTGCACCGGAAAAATGATCTGTATATGTCGGCGCTGTTTTTGCTGTAAGAGGTCTGCCACTCTGGATGTCAAAAGGACCTGTTCCGTGAAAACGCTCCGGATGGGAAGATGCCGGTCCATAGCCTCTGCCTTTTTCTGTAAGGACATGGACAACAACCGGTCCCTCCACTCTCTTTGCCTCATTAAAAAGCTTCATCATCTGGCGCATATTATGGCCATCTACCGGTCCCAGATAAGTCAGCCCCATATTTTCAAAAAGCATTCCGGGAATGATCAGCTGCTTGATGCTGCTCTTGGTCTTTCGGACCGTATCTACCACGGCGGTTCCAACATGGGGAATCTTTTTGAGTGTTTTTGTCACGCCGATCTTCATTCCTGTATAAGTCTCAGCTGTACGCAGAGCGCTTAAATAGGTGGACATTCCTCCTACGTTCTTGGAAATAGACATGTTATTATCATTGATGATAATAATAAAATTAGTCTTCAGCTCAGCCGCATTGTTCAATGCTTCATAAGCCATCCCACCGGTAAGCGCACCATCTCCGATCACGGAAACCACATGGTATTTCTCTCCCATCAGGTCTCTGGCACGGACATAGCCAAGTCCTGCGGAAATGGAATTGGAACTGTGTCCGGTATCAAACGAATCACAGTCACTTTCATTCCTTTTTGGAAAACCGCTTAAACCTCCTTCTTTACGAAGATCCTTAAAGCCGTCTTTTCTTCCTGTAAGGATTTTATGTGTATAAGCCTGATGTCCCACATCCCAGATCAGCTTATCCTGTGGAAGATCAAGCACATTATGCAGAGCAAGAGTCAGCTCCACCACACCCAGATTGGATGCCAGATGGCCACCTGTCTCACTTACACTCTGGATCAAAAAGCTCCTGATTTCCTCGGCAAGGCGCGGAAAATCCTCCAATGAAACTTTATGAATATCATTTGGCTTTTTAATTTTTTCCAGAATCATTTGTACCCTTCCTTTGTTCTTTCTATTTCCTGCGGCTGACAAGACTTTCCACAAGAAGATCCAGAAATCCGTTCTTCCTGTCAAGGTCGTCTAAAAGTTCTACCGCATGGTCAGAAAGTTCTTTAACCCTGCTGGCTGCTGCCGGGGCTCCAACAAGGCTTACATAGGTAACCTTGTTGTTTTTTTCATCACTGTGGATCGGTTTTCCCAGTTCCTCCTGGGTACTGGTCACATCAAGGATATCATCCTGGATCTGAAAAGCCAGCCCGATGTTTTCTGCAGCCTGCTCCACAACCTTAAGTTCTTTCTCAGATGCCCCTGCCAGCACAGCACCGGTCATCATGGAAGCCTCGATCAATGCGGAGGTCTTGTTTTTGTAAATATAATCCAGCATCTTGTGTTCCAGAGGTTTCCCATCATTCTCCACATCAACACTCTGTCCACCAAGCATACCGTTGATGCCGGTCTTATCTGCAATGATCCGCATGGCGGCTATCACACGGTCTTTATCCTCGGTCAGATCAAAGGCGGAAAGCATCACTTCATAAGCTCTGTTAAGGAGTGCCACACCGCTTAAAACGCCCATGGCCTCTCCGTATACTTTATGTGTGGTCAGCCTTCCCCTTCGGTAATCATCGTTATCCAGTGCAGGGAGATCATCATGGATCAACGAATGTGTATGGATCATCTCCATAGCCGCCATAAAAGGCTCACAAAGCTTATCCTTTCCTCCAAACAGCTCGTAGGTTTCCCTGATCAGGATCGGGCGGAGTCTCTTTCCACCTGCCGTCATACTGTAATTCATGGCCTCTGCCATGGTTTTTGCAAAACCGGATTCTTCCGGAAGATATTCCCGGATCACATGTTCTGCTTCTTCTGTTCTTCTTTTCAGTTCTTCCTTAAAATTCACGAAATGTCCCATCCTCATTCATCTGAAGCATCTTTTTTTCTACAGTATCCAGTCTTCCGTTCAGATCCTTTAGGAGCTCCATTCCCTGTCTGTAGAGGCGGAAAGACTCCTCAAGAGGTGTTTCTTTATCCTCCAGCTTCCGGGCAAGCAGATCAAGCTCCCCAAAAGTATCTTCTATGGATTTCTCTTCTTTCTTTGCTTCTGCCATTATCGCTCTTCCTTCCTGATGCGATCCGCAACTGCTTCTATGACTCCATCGGTTACTGCAATGGAGATCCTGTCACCTTTTTTTATCTGACTGATCTCTGTCACCGCATGTCCGTCTGAGTCGGACACAAATGCATATCCTCCATTTAGCTTTCTTAATGGAGAAAGTCCCTCAAACCGCTGGATCCATATTGCCAGTTCATGTCTTTTCTCTGTAAGCTTTTGTTCCATGGAAGAACGCAGGCATTCCTCCAGCTCCGATGCATACTGACGTTTTTCACGTAACATGGACTCCGGGCTCAGATACTGGAATCTGTTCTCATAGGCCTTAAGTTTTGCGGCAAAAAGTTCTGTCTTACTGTTCATGGCACGCTGCAGACGGTCTCCGTACATATGAAAGCTCTCCAGAACACTGCGAAAATCATCCACTGCCAGCTCTGCTGCAGCAGATGGTGTAGGTGCCCGCAGGTCTGCTACAAAATCCGCAATGGTAAAATCCGTCTCATGTCCCACTGCCGAGATCACCGGTGTCCTGCACTCAAAAATAGCACGGGCAACGCTCTCCTCGTTAAAGGCCCAGAGATCTTCAATAGAGCCACCTCCACGGCCGACGATGATCACGTCCACCCCTGCTTTATCCAACATCCGGATTCCCTTTACGATACTCTGCGCCGCTCCCTCTCCCTGCACAAGTGCCGGATAAAGGATCACCTGCAGATATGGATTCCTTCTGCCTGCAATATTGCGGATATCCTGTACTGCTGCACCAGTAGGTGCTGTCACCACGCCAAGGGTATGAATAAAATGAGGAATGGGCTGCTTATATTCCTGTGCAAACATCCCCATATCCTCAAGTTCCTGTTTCAGTGCCAGATACCGTTCATAGAGGGCACCAGCACCTTCCAGTGTGATCTCTTTTGCATAAAGCTGATAACGCCCGTCTCTCTCATATACGTCTACAATTCCGCCTGCAACTACCTTATCCCCGTCCTTCATGCGAAAAGCAAGACCCCTACGGTGTCCCGCAAACATCACACAGCTTAATGTGCCTGTTTCATCCTTCAGGGAAAAATAAATATGTCCACTGGTATGGTATTTACAGTTGGATACCTCTCCCTTTACATAGACTTTCCGGAGAAAGTAATCCTGGGTAAACATATTTTTGACATAATGGTTTACCTGACCGACAGAATAGACATTTCTCATGCGTTCTCTTCCGGGGCTTCTGCTGCCTTCTCTTCTGTGTCAGCAGTCTCCTCCTCGTTTTTCTTTTCATCCTTCTCAGATGCGATCTTACCCAGTACTCCATTTACAAAGGAGCCGGAAGCATCTCCGCCAAATCTTTTGGCAAGTTCTACCGCTTCGTTGATAGCTACTCCTGTCGGTACGTCTGCATCATATTCCATCTCATATACTGCTAGACGAAGTGCCGCAAGATCCACACGGCTCATACGCTTTGTCTTCCATCCACGGCTTGCACTGTTCAGCTGTGCATCGATCTCTTCCAGATGTTCTTTCACATGTGCGTACTTCTTCTTCATATATTCCTGGTCCTGTTCTGAAAGTTCTCCAAGACCTTCAAAATAAAGAGAGAGCTGTTCTGTCATCTCTTCTTCTGAATTAAACTCTGTCATAAACATAAGTTTAAATACATGTTCTCTCTGTTCTCTTCTTCTCATAATTTCCTCCTAAGACGGAAAAAAGGAAAGGTTTACTTTCCTTTTTCGTTCTCCATATCCACGCTGGCAATATGAATATTTACATCTGCAACCTCAAGCCCTGTCATATTCTCAATAGCGGATTTAACCTTCTCCTGAACCTTCTTGCTTGTCTCAAGAATGTTTCTGCCATACTCGATATTCAATGACAGATCCACGGTAACGACTCCTTCCAGAATGGTTACTCTCACGCCCTTGGACAGATTCTTCTTTCCAAGTTTACTTACCAGCTCATTGGTGATATTTCCTGCCATGGAAGCAACTCCATCCACATCTGTTGCTGCAAGTCCTGCAACGATTGCAACAACTTCATCTGCAATGTGAACTTCACCGATTCCGCCCAAATCCTGTATCTTATATGTTGTTCTTTTTTCTGCCATGGGAAACCCTCCTACGGATATAATATTTTTGTTCGTAATTTTATACTATTATATCAAAAAAAGTTATGAAATAAAAGGGCTTATTTACTGAATTCTGTCAGTACCAGATCAGGGTTTCTGTCCTCAACCATGCCAACACTCCATGCATTGACAAAGAGCAGCAACGGATTTCCCTTAAGGTCTGTGACTTTCTTCATATCAGAAGTTCCCACGATCTTGTCTACTTTTACAGTCTCCTTGTTGGCAATCCAGCGGATATGCTCATATGGAAGTGTTTCCAGGCGGATATCTACATTATACTCATTCTCCAGACGGTATTTCAGGACATCAAATTGCAGGATACCTACAACACCCACAATGATCTCTTCCATACCGGTGTTAAACTCCTGGAATATCTGGATTGCACCTTCCTGAGCGATCTGGTTGATACCTTTTACAAACTGTTTTCTCTTCATGGTATCGATCTGACGCACACGTGCGAAATGCTCCGGCGCGAAGGTCGGGATCCCCTCAAAGGCAAATTTCTTTCCAGGTGCGCAGATGGTATCTCCAATAGAAAAAATACCCGGGTCAAAGACACCGATGATATCACCTGCATAAGCCTCCTCCACAACATGACGGGATTCTGCCATCATCTGCTGCGGCTGAAGAAGTCGCATCTTCTTGTCTCCCTGCACATGATAAACCTCTTTGGTCGCATCAAACTTGCCTGAACAGATCCTCATAAATGCGATACGGTCTCTGTGAGCCTTGTTCATATTCGCCTGGATCTTAAATACAAAGGCTGAAAAATCATCACTCATAGGATCTACCGGTCCGCAGTCTGCAGTTCTCGGAAGCGGAGAAGTGGTCATCTTCAGGAAATGCTCCAGAAATGTTTCCACACCAAAGTTGGTAAGAGCAGAACCGAAAAATACCGGTGTCAGCTGTCCTTTGCTGACCTCTTCCTGAGAAAACTCCGCACTTGCGCCATCCAGAAGCTCGATTTCTTCCATCAGCTGCTCTTTCTGCTCAGGATCCATGACCTCATCTGCACGGGGATCATTAATATCAATCTCTTCTATCACACCTTCCTTGGTGCCCTTCTGTGTATCGGAGAAGGTAAGGATCTTCTTTGTATTACGATCAAACACACCCCGGAATTTCTTACCGGAGCCGATTGGCCAGTTGATCGGACAGGTTGCAATACCAAGCTCTTTTTCGATCTCATCCAGAAGATCAAAAGTATCGTTGGCATCTCTGTCCATCTTATTGATAAAAGTAAAGATCGGAATGTGTCTCATAACACAGACCTTGAAAAGCTTACGGGTCTGTGCCTCAACACCCTTGGATCCATCGATGACCATAACTGCTGAATCCGCAGCCATCAATGTACGGTAGGTATCCTCGGAGAAATCCTGATGTCCAGGTGTATCCAGAATGTTTATACAATATCCGTCATAATGGAACTGAAGAACGGATGAAGTAACGGAAATACCTCTTTCCTTCTCGATCTCCATCCAGTCTGATACTGCATGGCGGGCCGTAGCCTTACCCTTTACACTTCCGGCCAGATTGATGGCCCCTCCATACAGCAGAAATTTTTCTGTTAATGTTGTTTTACCAGCATCCGGATGAGAGATGATGGCAAATGTTCTTCTTTTTTCTATTTCTTTCGTATACTTCGACACGTGAGCCTCCTGTATATTCTCTGATATCTCTATTTTACTATAACCTTTCCTATTCTAGTATAGACAAGGCTTTGCTGTCAAGGCAATTCAGTCGTAAATTCCCTCTGTATCAATAGTCTGATCGTTCTGGATATCTGCAGCCGTCTCTGCGTCCTCAGATGTTTGATCCGCCGGATCGCTTTCCACAGATGCAGCGGTATCCTGCACCTCCTCACCTGTACTTTCCGCATTATCCTCTGCACCTCCCGTATTTTTTTCAGCTTCATCTGCAGTATTTATGACATCCGATGCATTTTTACTTTGACTTAGAGGCGTGATCACAATGCTCTCTGCTGCCACACCGGTTTTCCTCTTTACAATATCCTCGATCTGTGCACGTTTTGCATCCTCCAGATCTGCATCCGGCACCACAACATCCGCAGTTTCACCCGTCAGATTTACGATCACATTTTCAAAGCCCTTCGCCTCCAGAAGAAGCTCTGCAGCCGCCTCTTTTTCTGTAAGATCTGTCATGGAAACCATTGTGTTAATGGCATTCTGTTTTTCCTCATCGCTGATGTCTTTATTACTGATGATCGCCTGCAGGTCCGCTTTGTTCTGGGAACGCACCTGCTCCCTGCTGACTTTTGCCTGTGCTGCAAAATCCGAAGCACCGGTAAGTACGGCCTCGCCCGGGGATGCGGTATCCATCACCTCCGACTGGGTTGTGCCATCTGCCCCGTTCTCATCCAGAAGGGCTGTTTCATCGGTCAGGTCATAATCCACATCATCCAGGATACTGCTGCTGTCTGTACTCGTCTCCTTATCCTTAAATCCCAGATCCACATCTGCGAAATTCAGATATCCGGCCACAGCAATGAGAATGGCCAGCGAGGTGATGATTACCTGATTTTTCTTCATGATCTTTTTCACTTCTACTCTCCTCATTTCATTTTCATTATTCTAATTTTATTAGCGTCGATCTGAAATAATGCCATAATTGCCTGCTGAATATTCTGGACTGTCACTGCGCTGCCTGCTCCCTGAGCCGCCACCAGCACACCGGTAACTTCATTTTTGCTGCTTATGGAAAAGTTTTCCGTATTTCCCTCATCCCCGGTCATAATGATCACTTCCACTTCTCCGACTCCTTCCACATTGGAAAGCAGTTCCTCAAGGCGGCTCTCCAGGCGGGTTTTCTCCGCATTCTGATCCTCTGCTGTTTTACTGTTCTTTCGGGTTACCGGAAGTCCTGCCACCAGAAGAAGGATTCCCAGAAGAAGGAAAACTCCCCACTCCTTCCATCCCATCCTCAGAAGCCAGGATCTGATACTGTCCTTTCCTGAGTCCGCAGATTCTTTCGAGCTCATTTTTCACCGCCTCCCTCTGTTTTTCTGTGACTGTTCCATAAAGTGTTATGGTCAGCTGAAGCTCTTTCTCCATATCTACTTCTGTTTTTGCCGAAAAAACCCCTTCTTTCCTGAGGATACCCTGAACCTGATCCTTCAACTCCTGTTCATATGCTCCTTTAAGAAATGTTTCCCTTATTCCTTCTGCTTCTGTCTTCATACGTACCTGTTCTTCTCTCCCATAATTATTGCTGAATCCGGACAGAAGTTCTTCACTTTTTCCCACTACGGCAAATATAGGCGTACAGATCAAAAGCACCAACAGAAGCCCCATAAACAGCCGTATATACTGCTCATAACGCTTATCAGGCAGAATATGCAGAAGTGCTGTAGTAAGTACATGAAAAAAAGCCAGGCTTTTCATCCACTGATAAAGTTCTGTTCTCATCCCAAGCCTCCTCCTGCCATCAGGATCAGAAATGTAAGCATACATAAAATTTCCGCAGTAAACAGGATTCTCATCAGAAGTGCACATCCCTCTGCCATGGTGCCAAAGGCTTCTACCAGCCGTTTGTCTGATACAGGCTGCGCCGCAGCCGCCAGAAAGCGATAGGTCAGTGACAAAAGTCCATATCGGACCAATGGCCCCGCCCCCACCGCCAGGATCACCAGTAAAAGCGCAATGCCCAGACTGTTTCTTACAAGAACAGCTGTGGTAAGGACCAGTTCCGTAACTGCATTTACCGCGCTCCCAATCCCAGGAAGAGCACCTGCAGTTTTTCCCACAGCACTCCGCTTCAGAGAATCCATTACCGGAGCTACAAGCCCACGCACCACCTGCAGTCCTGCTGCCACTCCAAGTAATGTCCGAAGCCCCCAGGAAATCACAGTCTCGATCAGCTCAGCCATTTTTCCCAGCATTTCTTCCCTGGAAAGATGATTCACAAATCTCAGAAGAATATATAAACTCACTCCGGGAAGCAGTACTCGTTCCAGGATCCATTGAAAAAGCCACACCAGAAGCAGTACTCCCTGATAAAAAGCAGCTGCACTGGATGCACCTGACGCTGCTGCCACTGCCATAAAATACACCGGTGAGAGTTCCTTCATAAACTCCGTGATCCACGCAAGCATTGAAAGCAGTGATGCACTCAAACCGGAAAAACTGTTCATCAGAAGAGTAAAAACAAGAAGATACACCACATAAAAACTGATCTCTCCCACCTGCCCGTTATCAAAGGCACCGGCAAACCCGGAAAAAACGGCAGCGAACAACAGCAGAAGCAGTAACTTCACGATCAGCTCTTTTTCTCTTTCAATGCCATAAAAAAGGAGACTGTGCAAAAATTCCCGCACACTCTCCTCCGAAAGCACCTCTTCCCCTGACAACAGTCTGTGAAACGCTTCTGTAACAGAAAATGTTTTTTCTCCAAGCATCTCATCTACCATGGACTGCAGGTTGGTAAGCTCCATCTGATCTGTGATCTGTTGTTCCGCCGAAGAAGCATAAACGATCACACCGCCAAAACAGTTTATAACTACAGCCAGAAACAGGGCTGCACAAATCTCTGACCAATATCTTTTCATGCAAGAAATCCCTGTATAGTATCCAGCAGTGCCAGAAGAACCGGCATACTTAAAACCATTACAGATAACCGGCAGAACAGTTCGATCTGTGCACCAGTGGAGGAATATCCTGCATCTCTGCATATACCGGATGAAAATTGTCCGATATAGGTGATCCCGATCATCTTCAGCAAAGTAGTGATATAGCTTCCATCAATCGGGAGACTCTGTTTCAGTCTCTCCAGGGACTGGAACAGATAGCTGATCTTCCCTACCACTAATCCCAGTATCACAAGACCTATTCCCATCGTAACAAGGCTTACATACTCCGGTGCGCGGTCTTTCAGAAGAATCCCCAGAAGAACCCCTGCCGCTCCCAGAACAGAAATCTTCAGAATATCCACGGTTCTTTCCCTCCCCTACAGTACAAAAAGCTGCTGGATATTTTTAAAAAGTTCATAAATATACGGCACGATCCAGAACAGTACTAAAAGAAGTCCTGAAAAACTCACCAGAAAAGCCTGTTCCTCCCTTCCGCTATGTTTCAGGATCTGAGAAAGAACAGAGACCAGGATCCCTACTGCACCGATCTTAAATATGATACTGACCTCCAAATGATCCCTCCTTTTCTTCTGAAAGCCTGTCCTTCTTACTACTGTCTGATAAACAATACTATACCAGGAGAACCGCAAGCAGCAGGCCTCCAAGAATCCCAATTCCCTGGTACAGTTTTTTCTTTCCGGAAACCTCCGCTTTCCGCTTCAAAATCTCTGCTTCCAGATTATTTTCATACAGGGAAAGCTGTCGCATCTGCATTTCCAGATCCATATAGCCCAGATATTCTCCGAAAGAAAAAAAAGCGTCCTTTTCCCCATGGGTAAGGCAGCTTTTTTTCAGGGCGCTTTCCGCACATTCCCTGCATATCTGTGAAAGTTTTTCTCCTGTTCCCGCTTTCATCCTGTCCGCGGCACTGATGAGAAACTCTCTGTATTTTCCATTCATTCTTCCTGCTGCTCCATAAAAAGCATCCGGCAGTGATGCATTCCCGCAGCGGATCTCGCCTTTCAGGCAGATCACCATCTGAAGCAGTTTTTCCAGTATACGAATCTGCTCCGAAAGTCTCATACTTCCGGAAAATCCCATTCCGGCTCCTGCAACCACTACCAGAATACATCCTACAATCCGGTACATAGGCATTTCCCGTTTTCATCATAGATTCCTTCCACGATTCCTGCACGTTCATGCTTTCCCAGAAAAATATATCTCTGGAAAACCCGCGCTTCCCACAATTTCCGCAAAAACGGCTGGGATAATGTTTCTTCCATGGAAGCTCCATGTGCAGTTGCGATCAGACGACATCCACAGTGGATAACTGATTCCACAGCCTTGAAATCTTCTTCTTTTCCAAGTTCATCCACAGCAACCACAACCGGCGACATTGACCGGATCAGCATCTGCATCCCTTCTGCTTTCGGACAGCCGTCCAGGATATCCGTACGCATTCCAAGGTCATTCTGAGGGATCCCCTGATAGCATCCGGCCAGCTCACTGCGCTCATCGACTACTCCTACCGTAACACCGGAAATATTTCCCCATCCATTACTCATCTGCCGGATGATATCCCGAAGAAGCGTGGTCTTCCCACATCTGGGCGGAGAGACGATCAAGGTATGCATGATCTGCTCTCTTGTCTGGATATATGGCAGCACTTCTTCTGCACATCCCTGGATCTCATGTGCCAGACGGACATTGATGCAGGAAATATATTTCATCCCACGGATACGGTTTCCGTCCAGGATCACCTTTCCGGTAACTCCTACACGGTGCCCACCCTGTACACTCAAAAACCCCTGGCGAATCTCATCTTCATAAGCATACAGGGAATAACCGCTGACATACTCCAGTGTTTCCTTAAGATCTTCCCGCGTAACCAGATAAGGTTCTGTATCTTTTTGCCGGAGGAAACATTCTCCCCCATCATAAGTGAGGAACAGAGGTCTTCCTACGCGGAGACGTATCTCATATAATTTATCATAATCAAGGTCTGCATCCACCAGAAGCTGGCGGACATTACTGGCAAACAGGTTCTGGATCTGGTTTGCGTCCATGTTTTCACCTCTTACACTTAAATATATTGCGGACATGCCGGATTTAGTACCTGTTGTCTTTTTTGATGCTCTCTCGTTTTTTCTTTATTCCGACAGAAAAAAAAGACTTTCTTCTTCGTCATAGGTCTCCATCTTCGAAAGATTCAGCTTCAGGACCCGATCCACAATATTTACGGAGGACGCACGGTATGCATAGGCACAGGATTCAAACATCACATAAAGACTGTCACCCTCCACCACGATCTGTTCCAGTCGTTCCGGAAAACGATAAGTTCTGGCAGAATTCTCGTTTACATACAAACGCTTATCGGATTGTTCATAAAATACCAGCCTGGATGGCAGGATTCCAAAAGAATGAGAGATCAAAAGCTTATCATTATAAAAAGCAATTCCCTGAACCTGCTCCGATATGGTGGAATAATCCAACGGAACTGCCATTTCAAAATCCATGCCCAGTTTCTCGTCCATGGTATTGATCAGTTTTCCCTCTTCGTCAACTCCGTATCGTGCAATTACACTTTCGTTATATTTTTCAAAGCAGCCTACATACAGACACCCCTCATAAAAGGTCATAAAAGAATCTCTCACGATCCCATAAAGACTGACTATCTGGAAAGTATCCACCGGCAGATGGCTGTCATCATAATCGTAGGCTTCTATTGTATCCATCTTTATACTCACTGCCTGTGCGATCCCGTTGATATTGGAGGAATACCATAATAACTTATGCTCCGGGTCATAGGCAAGTCCTCCCACATGAGGCTGTCCAGGCAGTATCACTTCTTTAATAAAATTATGCTTTTCCTTATCGATCACATAAATGACCGAATTATGTTTCTGTGTGCTGCAGTAAGCGCTGACCAGCACATAATCCTCTGTAACCGCCAGTCCCTGAGGCGTCATGGATGTACACATGGCAGGAGTGGCACCTTTTTTTGTGAGCAGCGTCCTGGTATTCTTCAGCCCGGGAATGACATATGTTCCATATTCCTTCTCTTTTTCTCTCCCATCAAAGGCAAAATAAGAAAAATCCTCTTTCTGGGAAAGCATCTGTTTCTGTCCCCGCAGTGTATACACTGCAGCACCTCGGTTTGTCACCACAGCTTTTGTGGGCAGCTCAGTTTTTGCACGGTAAACAAATGCATATAAAAAATAACATATGCACAGCACAAAAACAACTGCCAGGATCTTCAGAATGAAAATCCTGAAGCTGTGTTTCATCTCTTTGTTCATTTCATCGTCTCTATTTGCTATCTCAAAATGATGTCTTCGTATTCAAATCGTAATTCCAGGCTGTCTCTGGACCAGATCGCACCACTGTATCCCGGTTCCAGCTCCAGCATTATGTAATTTCCCTTATCCATGGAAATCGTACGCAGATCCCTGGACAGTCCCTCTCCGGTCCATTTGATATATGCCTCTCTCAAAACCCACTGGGCAAAAAAGGCTTTCTCCATATCATCTGCATCCAGGATTTCCCGTATCATATCTGCCGGCACCATTCTTTCAAGGAGCCGTTCGTAATTTACCTTCTTGTGGATCTGCACATCAATGCCCACCTCTTCTCCGGCAAACAGACACATCACATATTTTCCGGAATGTGTGATATTATAATGAATTCTTGGAAGCAGGGTAAAAAACGGTTTCCCATGTTCCCCCTTTGACCGAGGCTCAAAAGCAAGCTTCCGTCCAAATTCCCGCTCAAGTCCGATTTCCAGAAGCTTTTCCCCGATCATATGCTCCATGTTCTTGCTGTTATATTCATCTCTGATCTTCGTATAATAAATAATCCCATTCATAATCCGGCCTCCTCAAGAAAACGGGACGGTTCCCGTTCCTTCTCATACTGCTGTCTTACATAATACAGGCAGAGTTTCTTCTTTGCCCGTGTCATACCAACGTAGAAAAGCCTCCGTTCTTCCTCCAGATGTGCCTCCAGGACTGCCTTCCGATAAGGCATGCTGCCTTCATTTACATTCATGATATATACATTGTCATATTCCAGACCTTTGACCGCATGAAGAGTGGATATCACCACTCCTTCCCGTTTCACATCCTGTTTCTTCGCCTGTTCTTCCAGCTTTCTGGTATACTCGTCCATATAGGCCATCCATTCTTCCAATGTTTTCATTCCTCTGGCACTTTCATGGATCCGGTTCAGGGTTTCCATAAGCTCTTCCGGTTTTATTTTACGATACCTTGCATATTCCTGCAAGTATTCTTCGTATCCCATGCCATTCCGGATAAAATTAATGGCTGCATAAGGGGCCATAGTCTTTAAGATCCGAAGATGTGTCTCCATCGTTGTGATCCTGTCACACATCCAGTCCTTGTCTTTGTAAAACTCTCCCAATGCTTTAAAATCAATGTTTTTTTCTGTCAGAGCGTCTCTGGCTATGTATCGGTTTGGCCGGTTCATGATCTCCAGAAATGTACTGCGGCTCCGGTCTCCTTCTGCCATTTTCAAATAAGCGATCATATTCCGGCAGATCCAGTGTCGGAACAGGTTGGGCAGTTTTTCCTTCATAGTGAAAGGAACCCCATACTCCATCAACGCAGCGACCAGTCCTTCGGCTTCCTGATTAGTCCTGAAAAGCAGCGCTGTATCTTCAATATTATCCCCTTCTTCCATCCGATTCCGCAGCAGGCCTGCAACTGCCATATATTCGTCTCTGGGATTTCGAAATTCTTTTATCTGCACCGGCTCTCCCGGTTCATTTGGTGTGGAAAGTTTTTTCACATAACGGTTTTCATTATGATCGATCACCTTCATGGCTGTATCCAAGATATTTCCACTGCACCGGTAATTGATATTCAGGATCACCGTCTCCGCATTTTTAAAATCTTCCGGGAAATTCAGCATGATCTCCGGGTGAGCGCCACGGAAATGATAGATAGACTGATCATCGTCTCCCACCACAAACAGATTGTTCTCCGGTGCTGCCAGCATCTTCACGATATCATACTGAAGATGATTGATATCCTGAAACTCATCCACCAGAATATAGTGAAACTTCTTCTGCCATGCAGACAGGATATCTTTTCGCTTTTTCAGAAGTTCATAACAGCTTAACAGCATATCATCAAAGTCAAGTTTTCTTCTTTCATTCAGGACTTTTCGATATCCCTGAAAAATCTGTCGGAATACTTCATCCGGGCAGCAGGAAGAATAATAATGTTCCAGAGAGATCCTTCCACCTTTTACAACACTGATCTCCTTGGCAATATCTTCCACAAAATCCCCTTCCTGGGACTGTTCTGCAGCACAGTTTACCACCAGTTCTCTTAAGATCGCATATTTTTCTTCTTCTGACAGGATATTTCCTCCATTCAGACCATAAGCCTGTTTGAGGATCCCGTAAAACACTCCGTGAAAAGTCCCGAAAGTAACGCCGGTTCGCTGAACACCGGTAAATTTCAGAAACCGTTCTTTCATTTCCACTGCTGCTGCCCTGGAAAAAGTCACAACAAGAACAGAGGAAGCCGGTATCTTCCCTTCCTGGATCATATGTGCTGTTCTTTCTACTATGACGGAAGTTTTCCCCGAACCGGGGCCTGCCAGAACCATCATAGGTCCTGACAGGTGGGCGATCGCCCTTTTCTGAGATGGATTTCGTTTCATAACTGGATTATCGATCACACTCTTATTTATTTTCAAGCTTTTCGATTGCTGCATGTACACGTTTCAGTGTCTCTTCCTTGCCAATGATCTCCATGATCTCTGTTGCACCGGCCGGTGTCATCTGCTTGCCGGATACTGCTGTACGAAGCGGCCACATAACATAACCATTCTTATATCCGTGCTCCTTTACAAAAGCGCTTAAAGATGCATACAGCGGATCATTGGTATAATCCTCCTGCGCTTCCAGTACCGGAAGCACTTCCTTGAGAACTGCAAGAGAAGTCTCCTCTGTTGTTTTCATCTTTTTGTGACGGTACATCGCACTGTCATACTCCGGAACTGCCTCAAAGAAATCTACAAGCTCCGGAATATCCGGGAATACTTCAATTCTGGTCTGAACCATTCCTGCGATCTTCTTAAGATCAAAGTCTTTTTTCAGAACTTCTTTCAGATACGGAAGTGCTCTCTCATAGAATGCCTCCGGATCCATCTTCTTGATATACTCACCATTCATCCATTTCAGCTTGGCAATGTCAAAAACTGCCGGTGATTTGTTGATATGATGATAATCAAATGCCTCCACAAGCTCCGGAAGAGAAAAGATCTCACGGTTGTCTGCCGGGCTCCATCCAAGGAGTGCAACATAGTTAATCACTGCCTCTGTCACAAATCCCTGATCGATCAGATCTTCATAGGAAGAATGTCCACATCTCTTGGAAAGCTTCTGATGTGTCTCGTCTGTGATCAGCGGACAGTGAACATAGGTCGGGATTTCCCATCCGAATGCCTCATAAATACGATTATACTTCGGTGAAGAGGAAAGGTATTCGTTACCTCTTACAACATGTGTGATTCCCATAAGGTGATCATCAATTACATTTGCGAAGTTGTAGGTCGGATAACCGTCAGATTTGATCAGGATCAAATCCTCCATCTCCTCATTGTTAACGGTGATATCTCCGTAAATAACATCATGGAATGTAGTGGTTCCCTCTGTTGGCATATTAAAGCGGATAACATGCGGCTCACCTGCATCCAGACGGCGCTGAACCTCTTCCTTGGAAAGATGGAGACATCTCTTGTCATAAATAGAGATCTCCTTACCTGCAACAGTACGTTTCATGCTTTCCAGTTCTTCCTTGCCGCAGAAGCAGTAATATGCATCTCCCTGCTCAATAAGCTGTTTGGCATATTTCAGATACATGCCTGTTGCCTGACGCTCGCTCTGTACATACGGGCCAAATCCGCCATCCTTGTCCGGTCCCTCATCATGGAGAAGTCCTGTTTTCTCAAGAGTACGGTAGATGATATCTACAGCTCCCTCCACATAACGTTCCTGGTCTGTATCTTCAATACGGAGGATAAAATCTCCGCCTTCATGTTTTGTGATCAAATAAGCATAAAGAGCTGTTCTTAAATTACCCACATGCATTCTTCCTGTAGGGCTCGGTGCAAATCTTGTTCTGATCTTTGTCATTTCTTTTCTCCTCATTTTTGTTGTTTCTCTTTATAGGTGCTATTATATACCCAAATCCTTCAAAATGTCCATAGGTTTTCCGGCGGAATACCCTGCCATCCCTCTCATGTATCTTCGCATATACAAAAAAAATCCTCTGAGACACTGTCGTCCCAGAGGATCCTAGATTTCTGCTTATGCTTCTACGCCTTTGTTCTTAAGATAATCGATCACATCTCCAACTGTGTTCAGATCTGTAAGCTCCTCTGCCGGGATCTCAACATTGTACTCATCCTCAAGAGCCATGACCAGTTCAAACAGGTCAAGAGAATCTGCACCAAGATCATCCTTGAAAGATGTCTCCGGTGTGATTGTAGATGCCTCACAATTTAACTGCTCTGCAAGCATTTCTTTCATTTTTTCTAACATGTCTTATTCTCTCCTTTAATCGTTACAGATCGAATCTGTTTCCTCTTTTTGAGCAAAGTATATAGTCTGCAAAAACAGTTGTCAAGAGGATTTTCCCAAAAAATGGCTCCAGAGCAAAAATATTTTGATTTTAAAACTATTTTACTCTTGAAATTTTATCTGACGGGCCACGCTGAGAGCTATTGCCATCTCCAGCATCAGGAACACAATGGACGTTCCTCCGTAACTGATAAAGGGCAAGGTGACACCTGTATTGGGCATCAGATTCAGTACAACGGCAATGTTAAGGATCACCTGCAGCGCAATATGTATAAAAATCCCGGTAACGATCAGTGAGCCAAACAGATCCGGTGCATTCTGCGCAATAAAAAACAACCTGTACAAAAGATATCCGAACAGGATCAGTACAAAAATCCCTCCGAAAATTCCAAGCTCCTCACAGATAATTGAAAAGATCATATCATTTTGTGCTTCCGGAACACTTCCAAGCTTCTGGATACTATTTCCAAGCCCGCGGCCAAAAAGCCCTCCGGAGCCAATGGCATACAATGCCTGCAGCGTCTGATAACCGCCTTCATCGGAATATTTCTCAGGCTGAAGCCATACAAGTACTCGCATAACACGGAAGCTGTCACTATTCTTGGTCGTCGCAACCAGAAAAAGTACTCCGATCACAATAAGGATCACTCCTGCCGCTGCCACAGCAATAAACGGACGCATATCCGGATGTGCCACAAACACCATTCCAACTGTTATTCCCAAAATGATCATGGCTGTACTCAGGTTATCTGTAAGTATATAAGCCGCAAGCGCAAGTCCTGCCCCCGGAAGTCCCAGGATCATACAGCTCTTTAAAGTTTTCACCTTTCGTCCCATTTTTCCGATCATGTAAGCCATCATGATAATAACCGCGATCTTTGCCAGCTCGGCAGGCTGAAAGTTGATCGGTCCGATATACAGCCATCTGGTAGCACCATGAGAGGAATGTCCCAGCGGAGTCCGCACAAGTCCCATAAGGATCAGCGAAGCCACATACAACGCAGTTGTAAAAGGAAGAAGGATATGATAATCCAGTATTTTTGAAATAAATAACGCTCCGATCAGACATGCTGCACTGATCAGTACCTGTTTCTTAAAATAAAACATATCGTTGCCATAATTCACTTCTGCCATATATGAACTGGTACTGTAAAGCATGACCAGTCCAAAGCACACCAGCAGTACAATAACAGCTACCAGATTATAATCATAATAATCAGATTTCTTATTCTGCTTTTTTCTGTTAAGCAGAGTTTTTTTCATTCTATCACCATCGCTTTCTGTATCTGCGAAGAATTCCCTGATATCCACGAGTAATAAAGAAAGTAAAAAAAATTCCCGGAAAGCCGCATAAATGCTGTCTTTCCGGGACGTTCCATAAATGGACCTGAGGGGAATCGAACCCCTGTCCGAAAGCCTATCCCTTAAGGCATCTCCCATCACAGTCGCTGATTTAACATTCCCTCAGCAGTACGCCCACCGACAGGCTTACTGCTTCAGTAGCTTCATGATACATCTACCGGGGCAAAGCTTACCCGGCAAGGTTTCTCACATGGTCGACGCCAGATTCCCGATGTGTGAGTGCAACGGGGCTGACGAGCAGCTTAGGCTGCTAACGCTAACTTTTCGTCTGCGTTTATATTTAGTTCCCGGTTGGTACGCAGTCCAGGAGTCTGCGGATGGCTTCCCTAACTTCAAAGCCCCCGTCGAAACCAGTACAAGCCCTTAAAAGACTTCTGTGACAGGATCATTTCCGGTCATCTCTGGTGGACAGACGAACTTCTTAGTCAGTTTTTTGACTGGGTTTAATTATACCAGAATGATTTTTCGTGTCAAGGATATTTCAAAAAAAGTCCAGACTGTACCGTTTTTTCTTACCTGTACAGTCTGGAATATGCATTCAAACTTTGGTATTTTAAATACTGTCAAAATGATCTTTTAATTTTATGGCACAAAAAAACCCGCTTACGCGGGTTTTTTGCTGCATTATACACGTGAGAGATACTCACCTGTTCTTGTATCGATCTTCAGTTTGTCGCCCTGGTTTACGAACAGAGGAACCTGAACCTGTGCACCTGTCTCAACAGTTGCCGGTTTGGTAGCACCCTGTGCTGTATTTCCTGCGAATCCTGGCTCTGTCTCAATAACCTCAAGCTCTACAAAAAGAGGTGGCTCGATTGCGAATACCTCTCCGTTATGAGAGCAAACCTTAACCATCTCATTATCCTTAACAAATTTCAGAGAATCGCCAACCTGCTCCTCTGTAAGACCAACCTGATCATATGTCTCTGTATTCATGAAGTAGTATAAACCACCATCCTGATACAGATACTGCATATCTACACGCTCAATACGTGCTGCCGGGAATTTCTCTGTAGGACGGAAGGATTTCTCTACTACAGAGCCTGTGATAATGTTCTTGTATTTTGTTCTTACAAAGGCTGCGCCTTTTCCTGGTTTTACATGCTGGAATTCAACGATCTGACATACGTTTCCATCAATTTCAAGTGTGATACCATTTTTGAAATCACCTGCTGAAATCATAAATATTTCCTCCTTAATATATGCGGTTCTTTTTCGCTATGGATTATTCTATAATACCTTTTGCCATTTTTCAACTGTTTTTTTGTTTAAGCCTTCAATTTTTCTTCAATTTCTGCGATCAGCTCATCAAAAGGCTTCACTCCTGTGACAACTTTAATGTCCGCAAACTTCTCATAAACCGGATCTCTCTGTTTCAGAAGTTTCTTGATCTTCTCTTCTTTATTCTCAGTTCCTTCCAATGTGGGATTGTTACTTCCTTCCAGACGTTTGATCAACGTTGCAGCAGATCCCTTCAGATAGATGATCGTTCCCATACTCTGGAGATATTTCTGGTTCTGCTCCTGAAGAGGCAATCCCGCACTTACAGAGATTACCTTCCGTTCGCTGTCTGTGGACAGTTCCTTGACTGCCATAGTCTCCAGCGCACGGTAAAATGCTTCTCCAAAGCGTTCAAATACCTCCTTTACTGACATGTTCATTTTTTTCACGATCAGTCTGTCCACGTCAATAAACGGAAGCCCCAGGTCCTTCGCCAGTCTCTTTCCAACTCGTGTCTTTCCTGAACCCATAAAGCCGATGATTACAATATGGTTCATGAATTCTTTCCCTCCTCTTTTTGGTAAAAATGTAATACTATTTTTTCCAGATATCGCTTCAGTACGATCTGGATCTCCTCTTTTGGATGAATCGGTTTCACAAGGATCGTCCGGATCCCTGCTCTCTTTGCTCCATAAATATCCGTAAACAACTGATCTCCTATAAAGATCGTCCTGTCAAGATCGATTCCGATCACCTGGCAGGCTTTTTTATAATTTTTCACAGCCGGTTTATGGGCATTTTCTATAAAATCCCCCTCTACTGCTTTGGCAAAGGGCTCCACACGAGGTTTCTGGTTATTGGATACAAAACAGTATCGAAACCCGAGAGCCCTCAGCTTTTCAAACAGTTTCTTTGCCCGGTCATCTGCCGGTGCCCCGTGGGGAACAATGGTATTATCGATATCAAAGAGCAGCCCTCTGTATCCTTCTCTGTAAAGCTTCTCATAATCGATCCCATACGCAGAATCCAGATATTCATCCGGAAAAAAGCATCTGAACATCTATTCCACCTCAGTCCTTTCCTATCGCTCGCAAAGAGGAATATACTCTGCTTCCGGAAGGACATTCTTATATGCGGGACGGATGATCTTATCCACATTGATAAGCTCTTCCATACGATGTGCGCTCCAGCCTACGATACGTGCAATAGCAAACATCGGTGTGTAAAGCTCCAGCGGCAGATCCAGCATGCTGTAAACAAATCCGCTGTAAAAATCCACATTGGCACTGACACCCTTATAGATCTTACGCTCCTCTGCGATAACCTTTGGTGCAAGACGCTCTACTGCAGCATACAGCTGATAATCCTTCATTCTGCCCTTTTCTCTTGCAAGCTGTTCCACATAGCCTTTAAAGACTTCTGCACGTGGATCTGAAACAGAATAGATCGCATGTCCCATACCATAGATCAGTCCACGTTTATCAAAGGCCTCTTTATGAAGAAGCTTCTTAAGGTATGCACTGATCTCCTCTTCATCACTGTAGTCATGTACATGTTTACGCATATCGTTAAACATTTTTACGACTTTGATGTTGGCACCGCCGTGTTTCGGGCCTTTCAGAGAACCTAGTGCTGCCGCGATCGCAGAATACGTATCTGTCCCGGAAGAGGAAACCACATGTGTAGTAAAAGTAGAGTTATTACCACCGCCATGCTCCATATGAAGGATCAGAGCAATATCAAGGATCTCTGCCTCCAGTGCCGTATACTTCTTATCCGGTCTTAACAGACGCAGGATATTCTCAGCTGTGGAAAGCTCCTTTTTAGGCTGATGGATATAAAGACTCTCGCCTCTCTCATAGTGGTTATAGGCCTGATATGCATAAACAGATAACAGCGGGAAAACACTGATCAGGTTGATACACTGACGGAGCACATTCTCCAGTTCAATATTATCCGGGTCTTTGTCGTAGGAATAAAGTGTCAGCACGCTTCTTGACAGAGCGTTCATAATATCTCTGGATGGTGCCTTCATAATGACATCCCTTACAAAATTCCGCGGAAGCATACGCTGGTTCGCAAGAATCCCGGAAAATCCATTCAGTTCTTCCTGATCCGGAAGCTTTCCGAAAAGAAGCAGATAGGTTACTTCCTCAAAGCCGAAGCGCCGGTCATTGATAAAACCATTTGTCAGATCCTTAATGTCATACCCGCGATAAGAAAGCTTACCTGCGCAGGGAACCTCTTTTCCGTCCACGATCTTCGTTGCCTGGACATTGGAGATCTGGGTCAGTCCTGCAAGGACACCCTTTCCATTCAGGTCACGCAAGCCTCGCTTGACATCGTATTTACCATATAAAGACAGATCCAGTTTGTCATTCTCACGACAGATCTGAGTAAGTTTCTCAATCTCAGGTGTCACTTTCATGTTGAATTTGCTCATCAGTTATTTCCCCTTTCGATTTCTGTTTTATTGCTGTTCGATAACGGTCCCTCCTCATTCCCCTCTCAAGCAATTCTGGTCTTATTTGTATATCCCGGCGTAGCTGGCCGGGATATTTCAGATATATTATAACATTTTTTTCGGTTCCGGTCTATGCCGAAAATATAACCGAATACCTGCTTTACAGTTTATCGGTTATGAGCAGGCAGCGAATGCGGATCGCAAATCTCTTCTTGTCTATCTGCGATCAGCCCTGCTTATATGTAGCAAAGAACTCTTTCATCTTCTTCATTGCCTTGTCAAGCTGGCGGATATCCGGCAGATAAACAATACGGAAGTGATCCGGCTGGTTCCAGTTGAATCCCTTGCCCGGAACAACAAGCACCTGTTTCTCATGAAGAAAATCCAAAGCAAACTGTTCATCATTGAAAATATTGAATTTCTCAGTATCGATCTTCGGGAATATATAAAATGCCGCATGTGGTTTTACAACGGAAATTCCCGGAATATCATTCAGTGCCTTGTAAATAAAGTCTCTCTGCTCATAAACACGTCCGCCCGGCTGCGTATATTCATTGACACTCTGATATCCGCCAAGTGCAGTCTGTACAATGGACTGTGCCGGAACATTTGAACAGAGACGCATGGAAGAGAGCATATTGATTCCCTCTATATAACCCTTCGCCTTACTTTTTGCACCACTTAAAATCATCCATCCGATGCGGAAACCTGCGATCATATGAGACTTGGACAATCCTGAAAATGTTACACAGAACACATCGGGTGCAAGGGATGCAATCGATGTATGTTTATATCCATCCATAACAAGACGGTCATAGATCTCATCAGAAAAGATGATCAGCTCATTTTCTCTTGCAATGTCTGCAATCTGTTCCAGGATCTCCTTCGGATATACTGCACCTGTAGGGTTATTGGGATTGATGATAACGATCGCCTTGGTCCTTGGTGTGATCTTGCTCTTGATATCCTCAATATCCGGATACCAGTCAGACTGTTCGTCACAGATATAATGAACTACATTTCCGCCTGCCAGTGTTGCAGTAGCTGTCCACAGCGGATAATCCGGAGCCGGGATCAGGATCTCATCCCCGTTATCAAGCAGCGCCTGCATACAGAGGTTGATCAGTTCACTGACACCATTTCCCGTATAAATATCATTAATGGTAACTCCCGGGATCCCGCGAAGCTGTGCATACTGCATGATCGCTTTTCTTGCAGAAAAAATGCCCTTGGAATCGGAATATCCCTGGGAAGTACGAACATTACTCAGCATATCCAGGATCACTTCCTGAGGTGCTGAAAACCCAAATGGATACGGATTACCAATATTCAGCTTCAGAATCTCCATTCCATCTTCTTCCATTCTGGCAGCCTCATCCACAACCGGTCCGCGCACATCGTACAGCACGTTGTCAAGCTTTGATGATTTCCCGAATGTTCTCATAAAAACCACTCCTCTTCTAATTTTCACTATTATTTAACCATTTTAATTTCATAGTCAAAAAATATTTATTCTATATCATCTCACATTTAGGCTTTCAACGCAAGAAATAAAAATTTAAAAAAATCAAATTTAGCACTTCCCTTTTTTAGCATGTTAATGTATAATAGCACTCGAATTTAGTTTTCAACGCAATTTAATATGTGATGAGGAGGAAACAACAATGTCTTACACAGAAGAAGTTTATGAAAGAGTTGTAGCACAGAATCCTGGCGAGCCAGAATTCCATCAGGCAGTTAAGGAAGTTCTCGATTCCCTTAAAGTCGTAATTGACAAAAATGAGGAAGAGTATCGTAAACTTTCCATCCTTGAGCGTCTTGTAGAGCCAGAGAGGATCATCTCCTTCAAAGTACCGTGGATCGATGATAACGGAACTGTACAGGTTAACAAGGGATATCGTGTTCAGTTCAACAGCGCCATCGGACCATACAAAGGCGGCTTAAGATTCCATCCTTCTGTAAATCAGGGTATCCTGAAATTCCTTGGTTTTGAGCAGACCTTTAAAAACTCTCTTACAGGCCTTCCGATCGGCGGTGGAAAAGGTGGCTCCAACTTCGATCCTAAGGGTAAATCTGACAGAGAGGTTATGGCATTCTGCCAGAGCTTTATGACAGAGCTTTGCAAATATATCGGCGCAGATACAGATGTTCCGGCTGGTGACATCGGTGTCGGCGGACGTGAGATCGGTTATCTCTTCGGACAGTATAAGAGAATCCGTGGCCTTTATGAGGGTGTCCTTACAGGAAAGGGTCTTTCCTTCGGAGGTTCCCTGATCCGTACAGAGGCTACCGGTTACGGTGTTGTATACATGCTCAACGAGATCGCCAAAGCTCACAATGATTCTGTAGAAGGAAAAACAATCGTTGTAACAGGTTCCGGTAATGTAGCTATTTACGCTGTTGAGAAAGCTACTCAGCTTGGTGCCAAGGTTGTTGCAATGAACGACTCCAACGGATATGTCTACGATCCGAACGGAATCAACCTTGACGTCGTAAAGGATATCAAAGAAGTAAAACGTGGACGTATCAAAGAATATGCAGACCGTGTTGAGGGTGCTACCTACACTGAGGGACTTGGCATCTGGAATATCAAATGTGATATCTACCTTCCATGCGCTACTCAGAACGAGCTTGGTCTTGACGGAGCTAAAACACTGGTTGCAAATGGCTGCAAATACGTCGTTGAAGGTGCAAACATGCCTACTACTCTTGATGCAACAACATACCTTCAGGAGAACGGTGTTCTCTTCATGCCTGGTAAAGCCGCAAACGCTGGCGGTGTTGCCACATCTGCACTTGAGATGAGCCAGAACTCCATGAGACTTTCCTGGACAAGAGAAGAGGTTGATGAGAAACTCCACAACATCATGATCGATATCTTCCACAAAGCTGATGACGCTGCTAAACGTTACGGTATGGAAGACAACTATGTTGTAGGTGCAAACATCGCCGGCTTCGAAAAAGTTGTTGACGCTATGAAAGCTCAGGGTATTGTTTAATTAAGTTTCCTGAATCATTAATGTATATTTATAGCAGGGACCGCAGAGGATTTTTCCCAGGCGGTTCCTGTTTTTTTGTATCCACTTTTACGATCTCTGAAAAATCGAACATTCATGTTTCAAAAAAGGCCGGTTGTCTTTTGACAATCGGCCTGAAATCTCCTGCATTTGCGGTCTATTCATTTAATCTCTTAATTGATCAGCTTCTTCAGCTCATCCATAAAGGTACTGACATCTTTAAACTCTCTGTATACAGACGCAAAGCGTACATACGCCACCGCATCCAGATCCTTCAGATGCTCCATAACGATCTCTCCGATCTTGGTACTGCTGATCTCACGGTCTTCTGACCGGAAAATATCTCCTTCTATGGAATCGATCATCTCTTCCACTCTCTCAATGGGAATGGGGCGCTTATAGCAGGCACGAAGAACACCATCCTGGATCTTGGAACGTTTATAGCTTTCCCGGTTCTGATCCTTCTTGATCACAGTCAGCGGAATCGTTTCCACCTTCTCATAAGTTGTAAAACGCTTTCCGCAGGCATCACAGAGACGGCGGCGGCGGATGGAATTGGTATCCTCTACAGGTCTGGAATCTACAACTCTTGTATTATCCTGGTTACAGAACGGACATCTCACGGAACTCTCCCCCTTTCCGGATCAGTAAATCATTACTAAATTCGTTTTTATTATAAAATAAATGCACATAATGTGTCAATAATCGGACTTGCATAAATTTTACAGATTTTCCATAAAATCATACCAGGTGATGAATTTATGCGCATCTGTGAGCTGAAACAAAAAGAAGTGATCAATATCCATACCTGCCGCAGTCTTGGCTGCCCTCTTGATGTGGAATTCTGCTGTGAAACCGCACGTCTGAAAGCCCTGATCATGCCGGAACCGGGAAAATTTTGCTGGTGTTTTTCCAAAGAAAATGAATATTCCATTCCATGGGACTGCATCCGCCAGATCGGCGAAGATATCATCCTTGTTGATTTCCGTAATGAAAAACTGCTGTCCGGAGAATAAATACCTCCTTATTGTCAAGGCCCTTTATTTTTTATATTTTCCCTGAAAAAGTATATTTCAACCGCCCTCTGAGAATCATCTTAATGTACTGACAAGACAAGGAGGATTCTAAGATGGCACTGAATAAAGTTGAAATCTGCGGAGTAAATACCTCAACCCTTCCCGTTCTCGATCAGGAAGAAAAGGCGGAGCTCTTTAAAAGAATCAAAGCTGGCGATGAAGAAGCCAGGGAATTGTACATCAAAGGCAATCTGCGGCTTGTTTTAAGCGTGATCCGGCGTTTTCAGAACAGCAGTGAAAATCCGGATGACCTTTTTCAGATCGGCTGCATCGGCCTGATCAAAGCGATCGATAATTTCGACACCACTCTTCAGGTAAAATTTTCCACCTATGCAGTTCCCATGATCATCGGAGAGATCCGAAGATATCTCCGTGATAACAACAGCATACGGGTCAGCCGTTCTCTGCGGGATATCGCTTACAAAACCATCTATACCCGGGAAAACTATATGCGGCAGCATCTCAAAGAGCCTACCATTGCAGAAATCGCTGATGAGATCGGTATCGACAAGGAAATGATCGTCTATGCCATGGATGCGATCCAGAGCCCGGTAAGCCTTTTTGAGCCCGTGTATTCCGAAGGCGGAGATACCCTATATGTTATGGATCAGATCAGTGATAAAAAGAACCTGGAAGAAAACTGGGTGGAGGATATTTCTCTTCGAGATGCCATGAACCGGCTTGGAGAGCGTGAACGTCACATTATCGATCTCCGCTTCTACGAGGGAAAAACCCAAATGGAGGTAGCTGATGAGATTGGTATCTCCCAGGCTCAGGTCAGCCGACTGGAAAAACATGCTCTTCGCAGTATGCGAAACTATCTCCGGAATTGATTCATCTCTCTTCAGACAAAAAGCTGCAGCAGAATATCTGTTATCCTGCCGCAGCTTTTATCTCTTATTTCAGCGCTTTCTCAATTTCTTCGATCACGATCCGAAGCGCCTTCAGCCTTGCATATTTCTTATCTACGGATTCCAGAATGTGCCATGGTGCATAAGCAGTACTGGTTTTCTGAAGCATCTCATCTACTGCTGTTTCATACTGATCCCATTTTTCACGGTTTCTCCAGTCCTCATCCGTGATCTTCCACTGTTTTTCCGGATTGCTCTGGCGGTCGTTGAACCTGGCAAGCTGGGTGTCCTTATCAATGTGGACCCAGAATTTCACGATCACAGCGCCCCAGTCAGAAAGCTCCTTCTCAAATTCATTGATCTCATTGTAGGCACGTCTCCAGTCATTCTCGCTGCAGAAGCCCTCCAGACGTTCTACCATCACTCTTCCGTACCACGTCCGGTCAAAGATGGCAATGTGACCATCCTTGGGAAGCCTTGTCCAGAAACGCCACAGATAATGACGGGCTTTTTCATGAGGCTCCGGACTTGCGATAGGATATACCTCAAATCCACGGGGATCAAGAGCCTCCGTGATCCTCTTGATATTTCCTCCCTTTCCGGCAGCATCCCAGCCTTCATAGGTGATGATCACAGGCACTCTTTTTCGGTAAAGACGGTTATGCAGGCTTCCAAGCTTTGCCTGCAGTTCCTTAAGCTCAGCCTTGTACTCTTCATCCCCCACTTCTTTTCCATCCAGAGGAATCTCGCTTAATCTGGGCATCTCCACCAGAGGAAAAACATTCTGCAGGATCGGCACTGCATGTTTGCTGTTTTCCATGGCAACCTCTATATTGCTGATCATGGTTTCCAGTACCTGCAGTTCTGCCCACTTCCGGTCACCGGCATCGACAATATACCATGGAGCCGCAGATGTATTGGTATCCTGCATATACTGGTCGAAAATCTTTCTGCACTTCTTATAATGATCATTCTGCCAGAGATCATATTCATTGACTCTCCATCTGGTATCCTTGCTTTCCAGAAGGATGCCCATACGTTTTTCCTGTTCTTTCCGGTCGATCTGTATAAAAAATTTCAGGAGTACATATCCATTATCCGTCAGCTGACGTTCAAATCTCCGGATACTGTCAATCCGTTTTGAATAATTGTCACCCTTCAGCTTTTTATCCATACGTTCACGACAGGTCTGATCCATCCATCCTGAATCCAGGAATGTAAACTTGCCCGCTTCCGGGATTTCCCTGAAATATCGGTAAAGAAATGGTTTCCGAAGTTCTTCCTCTGTAGGTGCTGACATAGTCGCAACTTTGAAGAAACGAGGATCGATATTCTTGATCACCTTACTTATGGTACTTCCTTTTCCGGAAGCTCCCCAGCCTTCAAACAGCACGATCACCGGAATCTTATGCTCTTTCAGAGCCATCTGCAATTCATATAATCTGGTTCTTGCAGCACTTAAACGCACTTTGATATCCTCTTTTTCCGGAATCTGTTCCGGGTTCCAGTTTTTCAACATCTGCATCGTCCTTCCTTGAATTTTTTGAATATTCATATTATACCACAGAAGATCTTATTTTACGATAATTTTTACATAATTTTAACCTTTAGCCTCACAAAAGCAAACAAATTGCACAACAAAAATCATTCATAAGCATCGAAAATCTTTTTAACCTCTTGACATTTTTGTCGCCGCTTCATACAATAGACGCTGATTGTTATTTTTTTAACTTCATAAAAAAGCAGTGCCTGAAAACTGTTGAAATAATAAAGATCAAGGAGCCGATCATGAAACTCACAGAAAAACTTCTGCAGAAAATGGAACAGAAAAAAGAACTCTATGGCGATGGCATCATCATGCCGGACGGGGATTACCGTCTGATCCAGGATGGACACTTAAAAACTCTCATGTCCCTTCTTCCATATACAGAAAACGAAATCTGGAAAATGATCCCCGATGATGATTCCGCACTTTTCTGGCTGGTAGAAAAAACAAGCTGCGTACTGACCGATGTCAATTCCACAATCGGAATGAAGATGACCCCCGCACAGCAGAAAACCTACGAAGCACTTTCCAGTCGCGGGATCATCTCTGATGAATATTATGATCTTACCAAACAGCGGGAAAAAGTAAAAGCTGCCCGGGCTAACGCCTGAGCAGCTTTTATTTATATCTGTCAGTCCTCATACCCTTCCAGAAAAGAATGTTTCACTCCATCTTTTTTGTATGCGATAACTGTATGAAGATTAACATTTTCCACACTTCGGAAAATATTACTTTCTACATGTGGATTTACCTTCTTAAGTTCTGCGATCAGATTCTTGATCTCCATTCTCTTGGAAACACTGGTACCATCTGTACGGCAGGTAGTACAGGTATCGGTAAATTTACATGCACACTGGATAAAATGAAGGTCATTATAATCTCTCCAGTGTTTGATATCTGCCTCCCGGATCAGATACATAGGACGGATCAGCTGCATTCCCTCAAAATTTGTACTATGGAGCTTCGGCATCATAGTCTGTACCTGCGCTCCGTAAAGCATTCCCATCAGGATCGTCTCGATCACATCATCATAGTGATGTCCAAGAGCGATCTTGTTGCAGCCAAGCTCCTTTGCCTTGCTGTAAAGATAGCCCCTTCTCATACGGGCACAGAGATAGCATGGGGATTTTTCTATATTATAAACCGCATCGAAGATCTCAGTCTCAAACACTGTGATCGGAATCCCGAGAAGCCTGGCATTGTGCTCGATCACCGCACGGTTTGCCTCATTATATCCCGGATCCATCACAAGAAACACCAGTTCAAAGGGAAACTTGTTATGACGCTTCAGTTCCTGGAACAGTTTGGCCATCAACATAGAGTCCTTACCACCGGAAATACAGACTGCTATCTTATCTCCCGGCTTCACCAGCTCATAATCGTTGATTCCCCTGGCAAATCTGGAAAACAGCTGCTTATGGAACTTTTTGCGGATACTCAGCTCGATATCCTTCCGCCGCTGTTCCATTGCATCATTTTCCTCTTCTTCACTGTTCTCTTTACCGGATTCTTTCTGCATCTGCTGAAAAAGCCATCCTGTATATCCACCTTTCAGGCTCAGTGCGGGAATTCCTTTTTCCCGGAGCATCTCTGCACCCTCCTGGCTGAAAAGCCCTCTTGTACAGTAAAGGACCGGTATCTTATCCCCCTTCAGTTCTTCTGCCCGCTCTTCCAGTTCCTGTTCCGGAACAGAGATTGCTCCCGGGATCATTCCATATTCTACAGTTACTTTATCACGGGTATCTATCAGAAGATATTTCCCCCGTTCTTTCTCTATCTGGTCAAAAGAAATCTCCAGTGTTTCTTCATTCATACTGCTATTATTCCTTTCCTTACATTTTCAAAGTTTCTGGTTCATATTGTAAGCCTTCCCGTCAAAAACCTCAAGAAGATTTTCCCGAAGGTTCCCGCGTTATTGGAATGCTGCTGTTCACTTTGTTCTCAACAACCCAGCCTGTACTTTTTTCTGAAAATCAGTTATAATATTTTTGTTTGTAAAAAAATTTTCACCAAGGAGGATACCGGAAATGAAAACACAGAATCAGACTATGCTCTCTGAGAATACACTGACATCCCGGCCCACAGATATTATTGCGGGATTTCCTGTACGTCCCGGGTTTTTTGAATTAAATGGCGCTACTCCTCTTTCCAACGGAGTCAACTTTACCGCACATACCCGCCACGGTACATCCTGCGAGCTTCTTCTTTTCCACTACGGAGAAGAGGAACCCTTCGCAGTCCTTCCTTTTCCCAATGCCTGTCGTATCGGTGATGTCTACTCCATGATCGTCATGGGACTGGACATCGAAGATCTGGAGTACGGCTACCGCATTGACGGTCCTTACGAACCGGAAAAGGGTCACATCTTCGATAAGACAAAGGTTCTTCTTGATCCTTATGCCAAAGCCGTTGCCGGTCAGCGTGAATGGGGCCAGCAAAAGATCGGAAGCTATCATGCCCGTGTGGTACGTGATTCCTTTGACTGGGAAGACATGCCGCAGTCCACCCGTAAGATCAGTGACCTGATCATCTATGAGCTTCACGTCCGCGGCTTTACACAGGATTCTTCTTCCGGTGTTATGCACCCGGGAACCTTTGCCGGTCTTCGTGAAAAGATCCCTTATCTCAAGGAACTGGGGATCAACGCCGTAGAGCTGATGCCGATCTTCGAGTTCGACGAGAATATGAATGCCCGTACTGTAAATGGCAAACGGCTTCTGGAATACTGGGGATACAATTCTGTCAACTTCTTTTCTCCAAACACCAGCTACGCTTCCAAGCCGGAGCATAACTGTGAGGGAACTGAGCTGAAAGAGCTGATCCGTGAGCTCCACGAAAATGGCATCGAAGTAATTCTTGATGTTGTATTCAATCATACCGCCGAAGGAAACGAGCTGGGAAAAACCTTCTGCTTTAAGGGCTTTGACAATAAGGTTTATTATATGCTGACTCCAGAGGGAAATTACTACAATTTCAGCGGATGTGGAAATACTCTGAACTGTAACCATCCCATTGTACGTCAGATGATCCTTGAATGCTTACGTTACTGGACCATCAACTACCGTGTGGACGGCTTCCGCTTCGATCTTGCCAGCATTCTCGGACGCCATGAGGACGGTTCTCCACTTAACAATCCGCCCCTTCTGGAGCTTCTCGCTTACGATCCGGTCCTTAGAAATGTCAAACTGATCGCAGAAGCCTGGGATGCCGGCGGGCTGTATCAGGTTGGTTCTTTCCCTGCCAGCCGCAGATGGGCTGAATGGAATGGCCGTTACCGTGACTGCCTCCGTTCCTTCCTGAAGGGAGATTTCTGGAATGCCTGGGACGCTGCATGGAGTATTTCCGGTTCCGGTGATCTGTACGGAGGCTTTTATTCTGATCATAATGACAATTATGCAGGATACAATTCCTGTGTCAATTTCCTTACCTGCCACGATGGCTTCACCATGTATGATCTTTATTCCTACAATGAAAAACACAACGAAGCAAACGGCTGGAATAACACCGACGGTTCCAACGATAACCGCAGCTGGAACTGTGGAGAAGAGGGCGATTCCACCAACCCCGAAGTGCTCTCCCTCCGCTTCCGCATGATACGAAATGCCTGTGCTGTACTGATGTCCAGCCGCGGAACCCCGATGTTCCTTGCAGGTGATGAATTCGGAAACACAAAACACGGAAATAACAATACCTACTGTCAGGATAACGAAACCTCATGGATCAACTGGAAGCTTCTGGAGAAAAATCACGATCTTTTTGAATTTTTCAAATTTATGATCCGGTTCCGTAAAGACCACCCTGTTATCTCCCGGAAGCTTCCCAACGCAGTATGCGGTATGAAAAATATCCACACTCATAACATTGACGCAAGGGATGTGACCATTCCAAGAGATGCCCACACCTTCGCTGTAAGCTTTGCAGGCTATGATAAGAGCAAAGGCACTGATGACCTGATCTACATTGTGATCAACGCATACTGGGAGGACGTAACGGTCACACTTCCGGAGCTTGCCCGTCCCGGTGCATGGTATCTCTGTGTCAACACGTTCGGTGACGGAAATGGCCGTTATTTCTACGAAAAAGGCCAGGAGCCACGCATTGAACACGATTTCTGCATGCGGCCCAGATCCGTTGCCATCTTTACCGGCCGCAATTATTAGAATTTATATCAGGGGCAAAATTCTTTTTGTCCCTGTCTGAAAGAAATGGAGTATTTTGAATGGAATTAAAAAACAGAACTTTGTCCAATTTTGCAGAACTTGTAGAAACAGGTGAATGTAAAAAATTCCGCGGTCGTCTGAAGACAGGCATAGACCTTGGTACTGCCAATACCGTTCTTGCCGTTGTCGACCGGAATAACCGTCCCATAGCCGGAATTTCCGCACCATCCCATGCGATTCAGGATGGAGTGATCGTCAATTACTATGAATCTGTCCAGCTTGTGACAAAGCTTAAAAATGAGCTGGAGGAAAGGCTTGGCACAGAACTTACTTACGGTGCTGCTGCCATCCCTCCGGGAGTTTCTGAAGGCAGTGTCAAAAGCATCGGCTATGTTCTGGAGGGTGCCGGTTTCGAGGTTACAAATATCGTGGACGAGCCTACTGCCGCAGCTGCTGTCCTTAAGATCACAGACGGTGCTGTTGTGGATGTGGGTGGCGGCACAACCGGTATCAGCATCCTGAAAGACGGAAAAGTTATCTACACCGATGATGAGGCTACTGGCGGCAGCCATATGACCATGACAGTCGCCGGTCACTATAAGATCCCTTATGAGGAAGCCGAAGTATTGAAAACTACTCCGGAAAAAGAAGACGAAATTTTCCCTGTGATCAAGGCCACTGTAGAAAAAATGGCTGTGATCACCGAGAAATTTCTAAAGGGCTATCAGGTTCCGGCTGTTTATGTAGTTGGCGGTTCTTCCATGTTTAAGGAATTTACTACCGTTTTTGAAAAGAGGCTGAAGCTTCCGGTATACCGTCCGGTCCATCCGCTTCTTGTTACGCCCCTTGGCATCGCATATCACTGTGAGCTGCCAAAAATCTAAGCTCTTCCCGGTCTGGTCCTACGATTCTCCAGAAGGCAAACAACCTCCACTGAATCGGTGAGCGGGAACATATCAACCGGCTGCATCTTCTTTACCAGGTAATCTCTCTTAGTAAGGCAGGCAAGATCTCTTGCCAGGGTTTCCGGGTTGCAGGATACATAAACAATTTTTTCCGGTGAAAGAGTCAAAAGGGAGTGAAGGAATTTACGGTCACTTCCGGAACGTGGCGGATCCATGAGAACAACCTCCACCTTCTCTCCCTCTGCTGCCATTCCTTCCATAAACCATCCTGCATCTCCCGGAACAAAACGAACATTACGGATCTTGTTTTCCCTGGCATTCATTCTGGCATCACGGATAGCATCACGGTTCAGTTCTACACCAATGACATCCCTGGCATTCCCGGAAGCGATGATCCCGATAGTACCTGTGCCACAGTAAGCATCGATCACCCTCTCTTTTCCTGTCATTGCCGCAAACTCCATAGCCTTTCCGTAAAGTACTTCTGTCTGCACAGGATTTACCTGATAAAAAGAAGATGGAGAAATACGGAAGGTCAGTCCCATAAGTCGATCTTTGATGAATCCCGGTCCGTAAAGTACGATATTGCGGTCTCCAAGTACCATGCTTGTCTGTCTGTCATTGACATTGAGAACCACCGTAGTGATCTCCGGATGCTCTTTACGGAGAGCTTTTACAAAGTTATTCTTAGATGGAAATATTGGAGAAACCGTAACTAATACCACCATGATCTCTCCTGTGGAAAAGCCTCTCCGCACAAGCACATGGCGGAGAAGTCCATATCCTGTATCCTCATCATAGGTCTTGATCTTAAAGGATTTCAGCATACCACGTATGGTACGGATGATTTCCTGACTTTTTTTATCTTCGATCATACAGTCATCTACGGAAACGATCCTATGACTCTTCTCCTCATAAATCCCGGAAATTACGTTTCCCTTCCGGTCACGGCCAAAAGCTGCATGAACTTTGTTTCTGTAATAATAGGGATCTTCCATTCCAATGATCGGCTCTACTTTTCCGAATTTTTTCAGAAGGCCTTCTGTAATTCTCTGTTTCCTGCGAAGCTGCTCCTGGTAGGATACACCCTGATAACGGCAACCGCCGCATTTCTTCGCAACTGAACAGACAGTCTCTTTCTGTTCCATTTTTATCTCTCCTCTTTTATGGGCACAAAAAAGATGTTCCCAGTTATTTTCACTGAGAACATCTTATCAGACCTTTTCTTTTTTTACAAGAAAATCCTTGGCCTACTCCTGATATGGCTCATTAAATACAAGAATATGTTTCTTCACATTCTCGTAAGTACCCTGGGCCATAGCCTCATTGAGGTCAAAGAAATTATGCTTGTCTGTTGATTCCATATATTTCTCCACATGAGCTGTCAGGCTGTTAAAGCTTGCTGTGGCAATATTCACCTTACGGATGCCAAGAGAGATCGCCTTCTGGAAATCTTTATCGGTGATGCCACTGCCGCCATGAAGAACCAGCGGAATATCCACTTTCTCATGGATCTTCTCCAATACATCAAAAGCAAGCGTCGGCGCTACCGGATAATTACCATGGGCATTCCCGATGGCAACTGCAAGCGCATCAATACCTGTCTCTCTTGCGTAAACGACCGCATCATCCGGATCTGTGCAGCGGATACCGTGGTCACAACTTCCATCCTCACTTCCGCCCACAAGTCCCAGCTCAGCCTCAACTGTAGCGCCGTATTTACGTGCTTTCTCCACAACGGCCTTTACTCTGGCGATGTTTTCTTCAAAAGGAAGCGTAGAAGCATCCAGCATAACCGATGTAAAGCCAAGCTCCAGAGCCTTGTCAACCGACTCAAAAGTAAGACCATGATCCAGATGGACAGCCACATCCACCTTAGCCTCCTTTGCAGCCTGTACCATCATCGGTCCCATCAGGTGAAGCGGAGAATTTTTCAAACGCACCTCCGCGATCTGAAGGATGATCGGAGTATCCAGTTCTTCTGCTGCGCGGATCGCACCTCTTACCATTTCCATATTACCAACACTGAAAGCACCGCAGCCAATATTTTTCTCTTCGGCACGTCTCAGCAGATCTTTCATTTTCACAAGTGCCATGATTTGGCCCTCCTGTCCTGTTTATCGTACACTGTTTGCATCTTACAGAAAAAAGCGGTGTCAAAGCACTACTGGCTGATACCGCTTTTTCTATGCAAAGCGGACATCTTTATTCCGCTTAACTGTACATCAGCATGCACCTATTTCCCTGTCGTAATTATAAGCCTGTCTTCTCAGCAATGAATTTTCTTGCACGGATCGCATACTCAAGCGGATTAGCCTTAGCCGGATCCTGCTCAGCCTCAACAACCATATATCCTTCGTAGCCTGCATCCTCGAGAACCTTGAAGATTGGATCATAGTTGATGCATCCATCTCCCGGAATCGTGAAGGCACCGGCTCTTACGCCTGCAAGGAAGCTCATGTTTTCTTTCTTAACCTGCTCAACAACTTCCGGACGGATATCCTTCAGATGAACATGTCTGATCCTGTGAACATATTTCTTTACAACCTCAAGAGGATCCTCTCCACAGTATGTAAAGTGACCGGTATCAAAAAGAAGACTTACATATTCAGGATCTGTATTCTCCATCATACGGTCAACCTCAGCAAGGCTCTGTACAACAGTACCCATATGATGATGGAAAGTAAGAGCAATATCATACTCCTCTTTTGCGATCTTACCAAGCTTGTTCATACCTGTGCAGAAGGTATCCCACTCTTCGTCATTCATCTCATATTTATGTCCGAAAATCGGAGTATCCATCTGGCCCTGAACACTGTGGCTCTGCTCAGATGCGCCGATCACTTTCGCACCCATAGCTTTCAGGAAAGCAAGCTGTGCACGGAACTCCTTCTCAACCTCCTCAAACGGTTTGGTGATCAGGAAGCTTGAGAACCACTGGTTACAGATCTCAACACCACGAAGCTCAAGAGCCTTCTTAAGAACCTCAGGATCCTTCGGATACTTGTTACCCACCTCGGAGCCTGTGAAACCGGCAAGAGCCATCTCACTGACGCACTGCTCAAAAGTATTCTCTTTGCCAAGATCCGGCATATCATCATTTGTCCATGCAATTGGTGCAATACCAAGCTTTACTTTATTCTTATCAAACATTGGTCAATTCTCCTTTTTATTTGAATTATTCCATAATCTCAGAAATCTTAACCGGTCTGTGCTCCTCGCTGGATTTCTTAGCTGCAAGACCCATTAATACCGGCTTCAGACCATCATAAACATTAAGAGGTGTTTCTTTGTCATTAACGATCGCATCAATAAATGCTGCAACCTCTTTACCATAAGCGTCCATGTATCTCTCAAGGAAGAAGAACATCGGCTTCTCGCCTGTAACACCCTCAGCATTGCTGATCACTGTGGAAGACTGGCTGTCATTGGAAATAGCAGCCATACCATCAGAACCGAAAACCTCAGCTCTCTGATCATAGCCATAGGAAGCTCTTCTGCAGTTATCGATAACAGCAATAGCACCATTCTCCATCTGAAGAGTGATAACAGCTGTATCAACATCCCCAGCCTCACCAATAGCCGGATCAACCAGATTTGCGCTCTGAACATAAACCTCTGTAGCATCGCAGCCTGCAAGATAACGAACCATATCGAAATCATGAATTGTCATATCCAGGAACATGCCACCGGAAACCTTAACATAATCAATGCTAGGCGGCTCAGGATCGCGGGAAGTGATCTTGATGATCTCCGGTTTACCAACCTTACCAGCTGCAACAGCCTGCTGAAGAGACTCAAAGTTATGGTCGAATCTTCTGTTAAAACCAACCTGATATTTCAGATTTGTGCCCTCAAGAGCATCGATAACCTCTTTGATCTTGGCAATGTCATGATCGATCGGTTTCTCACAGAAAACATGCTTGCCAGCCTTGATAGCCTCTACAGAAATCGGAGAATGAGTATCTGTAGAAGAACAGATCAGAACTGCGGAAATCTCAGGATCATTGATGATTTCCTTATAATCCTTAGTCGTGTGCTCAACACCCATGCTCTTAGCCCATGCAGCAGTCTCATCATTTAAGAAAGGATCTGCAACCGTCTTGATCACCGCATCCGGCACCCTTGTTGTGATACTGGTAATATGAACTCTACCAATTCTACCTGCTCCGATAATACCAACTTTAATCATAGTTTTGATCTCCTTTTGATTTATTTTCCCAATGTAATCTCCTTGCGTGTCCGAACACGCTCTTTATGCTTAATATAATATCATCGCAACACACAAATCGCAACCCCTAATATTGTACAATATTACCATCTTTTTTCTATTAAAAATGACGAGAACTATTTTTAGCCACAATATGTAATATTTTTAGGTCAACTTCACCGAAAATATCTCCAACACATTCCCATACAATCACCCTAATCATCCCACACACCACCCCCTCCAAACATCCAGCACAGCATCACAACTCACATCCCTTCAAGCATCCAGCACAGCATCACAGCTCACATCCCCTCAAACATCCAGCACAGCGCCGATGCCACACCCCTTCCAGCATCCAGCGCAGCGCCGATGCCCACAACTCTCCCGGCAAACAGACGCAAACTCAGCCCTTGCAGTCGTCCAGCGCAGCGCTGACGACCCACAACCTATCGTCAAACGACATTTTTTCTCGCTGGAAGCACCAGCCGCGGAAGGGGATGCTGTCTGGCTCTGCTTCTGCAGGAGGGGAGCTGATTCTTGGACGGCGGGAATCTGCGTTGTTTTTCAAAAGTCCGCTGTCTGAGCGGCAACAGGCCGCGAGTTCGGACTTTTGAAAAACGCTTTTAGCAGATTTCCGGCGTCCTAGAAGCCAGCCCCCGACGAAGCCGCAGACCAGACAGCATCCCCTTCCGCGGCGTCCCTCCGCACAAAAAAAAGGAGACACCCCACTTCAGTGTCTCCCCTCCGGAATCGTATACTCATTCCTTATATATATTTCCGTAAAAATCTTCGCCCTCTCCGGCGCTTCCCCATTAAACAGCAGCCGGAACAAAATCATCACCGGCTCATACCCCTGTATCCTGGCATCCTGCCCGATCAGGAAATGAATAAATCCTTCCCTCATCAGCTCATAATTCCGCCCCATAAAATCATTGGCAACCATCTTCACCTGACCAGCTTTCCCCGCTCCGGCAATTGCCTCACACACCCCCTCCTCCCCATGAGAAGTAAGATATATCCCGTCAAGATCCGGAACATCCTTAAATATCCCTTCCGTAATTTCCCTGGCCCTGCCATTCTCCTCAAAGCAATACTCCGGCCCAATGATCTCAATCCCAGGATACTTCCGCGCAATTTCCTCACGGAATCCAACCACCCTGCTACTCAGAGAAGTATTGGTACTATAGCCGGAAATCACAGCAACCTTTCCTTTTCCACCGGTCAGCTCCCCCATAAGCCCCGCAGCCGCACGGCCACACTGCACACCGTTCTGCCCTACAAAGCAAAGCCGTTTCGTATCCTCCACATCCGAAGTAAACGTCACCACCGGGATCCGAAATTCCTCCACAAACCGATCAATTTCCCTTTTCACACGTTCCTCATCCAAAGGAACCATGGCAATACCACTAACCTCTTCCATCCGCATCTTCTCCATGGCGAGAATAACATCCTCCGCATTCTGATGCTCGATCTTATGGACCAGGACTGTACCACCAAGATTATCCACCTCAGCGCACGCCTCCTGGATTCCCTTCAGAACTTCTTTCATAAAAGGTGTTTCCGCACCCTGCAGGATCACGCCGATCTTAATATTATTTCTGCTCATGGATAGAGCACGGCCCAGTTGATTCGGCTTATACCCCATCTCATCAGCGATGGCACGGATCCTCTCAGCAACCTCCGGACGGATCCTGCCCCTGTTATTTAACGCTCTGTCAACAGTACCTCTGGAAACACCGGCAGCTTCCGCGATCTGCCTTATAGTAACTCCCATACTAAGCACCTCTTTCTATGATAATCCGGATTCTTTTCTGTATTCCGCAGGACTTAAGCCCGTAAACTTCTTAAATATCTTGGAAAAATAATGATAATCTCCAAAACCGGAACGCAACGCCACATCCTTAACTTTACAGTTCGTCTCTGAAAGAAGCTTCTTTGCATAGTCGATCCGAAGCTCCTGCACATAATTGGAAAAACCGATCTTCATCTCCTGTTTGAAAAGATAACTGAGATAAGCAGGATTCACCTCCGCCGCATCTGCTGCATCCTGAAGGCTGATCGGCGCTTCATAATGTTCCCGGATAAACTCCAGAGCTTTTTTCACAGCAGCAGAGATTCCCTCCGGAACAGCATCCTCTTCCCCTACAAAAAGCTGTGAAATACAGGCACTGCCCTTTTCCCTGAATTTCTCAAAGCTTTCGATATCTCCATACCAGATGGACTCTTTCTCAATTCCGGCTGTCTGATTCAATTTCTTAAGCCACTGTACCAAAATTCTTCCGTCGGTATAGCGATCCTGACAGTCAGCGAGAACCTGTGTCCAAAGCTCCTCCGCTTTCTTTCGGTCTTTCCCTGCCTTCAACCTGGAAATCTGCCCTTCCAGCTTCTCAGCACTTTCCGGTAAAACACTGTCCGCTTTCTTCCGTCCTTCAAAATAAAGGATCTCTTTTTTCTCATAAAAATGCAGCTTCATCATTTCTCTGGCCTGCTGATAAGCCTGGCGGATCCCATCCTCTCCCATGCAGACACTGCTGACACTGATACCAAAATCACAAAGATCCTCCTGACAGTGCCGATAGCAGATCGCTGCTGCCTCAGTCAGTCTCTGCTGCATAGCCGATGTCCTGCAGTCTCCGGAAAGATCAAGAAAACAGCAAAAAATCCCTGCGCCAAGATAGACCACTTCCGTAAATTCACTTTCTGTCCCAAGAAGCTCCTCCGTACGTTCCAGCAGTCTGTGACGGAAATGATGGGAATACTGTTCCACTTCCAGCGGCGTCCATTGTCTTTCCCTCTCTGCCCAGTTCTCCATAAACATACAGATCACAGCACTGTTAAAATATTTCCCGGCGATTCCGGCTTCCACACGCTTTTCCTCACGTACCTGATTTTTCAGCATTCCCGAGATCAGTCCGTTAAAAAAATAATACTTCAGAGCGTGACTTCCCAGATGGATCAGCTTTCTCGTCCGTGCCTGTTCCTGACTTTTTTCTCTGCGCTTCTCGATCAGCCGGGCTGATTTTTCCAGAGTATCATAAAGACTATCCTCGTCCAGACTGTTCTTTAATACATATTCATCCGCCCCAAGACGCATGGCCTCTTTTACATATTCAAAATCATCATGACAGCTGAGCACGATAATATAGATATCCCTGTTTTCCTCACGGATTTTTCTGATCAGCTCAATTCCATCCATCACAGGCATGGTAAGATCCGTCACAAGAACATCGATTTTTTCTTTCTGAAGGAATCCATAAGCTTCCTCCCCGTCTTCTGCATCATCCACGATCTCATATCCTGCTTTTTCCCAGGAATCCAGGGTTTTGAGATAGCTCCTTACAAGAAAATCATCATCTGCCACCAGTGTTCTGTACATTAATTTTTTCTCCCTTCTTCAGGCATATCATAGATCGCAGGCAGAAATACCGTGACCTCTGTACCGTTTCCACTGCTTACGTATTCCATTCCTCCCTGTGTCCCGTAATAAAGCTCCAGGCGTTCTTTTACATTTGGAATCCCCACTGCGGAAAGTCCGTTTGTTTTTTTTGCATGACTGTTAAAAAGATCTCGGATCTGCTCTTTTGTCATTCCTCTGCCGTTATCCTTTACTATGAGGATCAGCTTTCCTTCACTTACGTTTCCGCTGATCCAGATTTTTCCTGTTTGCCGTTTGATGTCGATCCCGTGAAGAAGAGCATTCTCCACAAGCGGCTGAAGGATCAGTCTTGGAATATAGCACCGGTATGCTTCCTCAGAGATCTCATATTTCACCCGAAAGCTTCCCTGATAGCGAAAATCCTGCAGATGGATATAATTTTTCAGTATATGGATCTCATCGGCAACAGAAAGGAAGCTTCCCTTTTTGTTGATACTGGCCTGCAGAAGCTCCACGAAATCTCCAATAAGCCCCGCCAGCTCTTTTTCCCCTTTCAGAAATGCCGCAAATTTGATGGAGTTCAATGTATTATACATAAAATGCGGTGTGATCTGATACTGCAGTGCTTCCAGCTCTGCATCTTTTTTCTGCTGTTCCTCTTCGATCACCTGGGCGATCAGAGCTTCGATATAATCCAGCATGTGGTTGAATTCTTTTCCGAGGGTTCCGATCTCATCAGCAGTAGTCACTTCTGTACGGAGGCTCAGATCTCCCTCACCAACCTTCTCAACCGTGCCAGTCATGGATCTGAGCGGTCCGCAGACTACTCTGGAGAGCCACAGTGCCAGCAGCACAGCTGCCACAAAAACTGCACCAAATATTCCGATCAGAAAGAGCCGCATCCGGGAAAGTCCGCTTAAAACTTCTTTTTTCGGTACCTCCAGATATAAGCCGCAGTCTGAAAAGCTACCTCTGCTGAAAAAAGAGATCACACCGTTTTTTTCTGCATAGCCTTCCATTTTGGGAGCATTCTGGTCTGTAATCTCCGGAAATGTTTTTCCAATGTCACTGTAGTCTCCGGATGTCACGATTTCATCATTTCTGTCTACCAGAACTATTCTGGTGATCTTTTCATCATTGACAGCTTCCAGATATTCGTAATAAATTGCCCGTTCCCTGATGTCTGCGACAACATACCCCAGAATCTCTCCGTTATCATCCTCTACCTTCTGGATCACAGAAAGAAAGCTGCCTCCTTCATGGATCGGAGATTCCACAAGAACCGGAAAGGAATCCAGTTCCTGTATTTTTTCCAATTCCTCGATATGTTCTCCTGAAATCCCCTGCTTGTTTACCGGAAATTCCTCAGAAGTCACAGCCATTTTTTTGTCTGGAAAAACAAAGTAAAGGGAGTTGATATCTTTATATTCCCGACTGTGTTCCCGGAGAAGCCCAGCCATATTTTCCAGGCTGTTTTCATTTCCTGTATAGCTGTATTCCTTCGCATTATTCCGTATATCTGTATCCCAGGCAGTTCTCGTATTCACATAATAAATCTCTTTCAGGGATTCGTCCAGATCTTTTATAGTCTGCTGCATCCGTCCATACAGGATACCTGAATAATTTTCTTCGATCATCCCTGCTGCCCGAAAATAAAATACCACCGTAAGAGAACAGGCAGTAAACATGGTTACTGTCAGGATCGCCAGTAATATCTTTGCCCGGATACTTTTTAACATAGAACTCCTCCCTTCCGTAAAGCGGATATACGCCTCTCTATGCTATATGCCCATAAACGCAGGAAACAGCAGGAGTATCCTACCCCTGCCTGATTTCCTGTTTGCGGTTGAATATATGTTTTACAATAAAATGTTTATAACTGTCCGTGTGCCTCGCGCTCGGTAAGCTCCTGCATGATCGCCGGATACATTTTGTCAAGCTTATATCCGAAAAGCGTTACAATGATCACTGCTGCAATGAGGATCGGTCCAAATTTATAAAGAGAAACGATCATCTCCAGTGCTGTTTCCGGCTGTGCAGTTATTCCTGCAGATGAGCTTACATATCCAGAACTGCTTAAAAGACCTGTGATCACTGCGGAGGCAAGACCTGCGCCAACTTTTGTTCCGATGGAACCGCCTGCAAAGATCAGACTTTCCTGACGGATATGGTTTTTCCACTGTCCGAACTCTACTACATCACCAACCATACTGAATACAACTGCGTTCAGTGGAGCAAGTCCGATGGCACGTGTGACACAGCTCATAACCATGAAGCCGAAGCTGTATGGATTCAGGAAAAACAGAATCTGGCCGCCAAGTGCAACAAATCCGCCGACAAATGCGATATTTCTTTTTCCAAATTTCTTGATCAACGGTGAGCAGATGAAGATTCCCACTACCAGAACCAGGGTTTCTGTAAGGAACAGTGCGCTGTACATCCATGTATCATTGTTGAAAATATATTTACAGTAGTACGGAAGAATGGTTCCTGTGATCGTAAAGGATACACTCTGTACTGTCCACAGAAGCATTACTGCCCAGAAATACTGATTTGCAAAAAGTGCCTTCAGCATTGTCGGAATCGGAAGCTTCTCATCTTTCTTTCTTGCTTCGATCTGAACCTTTTCCTCACATCTGAAGAAGCAGAGAAGCAGAAGTGCAAGTGCAAGCACTGCCCATACACTCATAACCTTGATCCATGCAGCCTGATCATTTCCAAGAAGCTTTACAAGCGGCAGTGTACAGGTTGCTGCAACGATCTTTCCGATAGGTGACAGTCCCATTCTCAATACACTGAGTTTATCTCTCTCTGATGATTCGCGTATCATCATTGAAGAAAGGCTTCCATATGGAAGATTGATCGCTGTATAGCATATGGTCGTACAGAAGTTATAGGTTACAAAGAGATACAGAAACTGAAGCATCCCTGTTGTACGCGGCACTGTGAAAAGCAGTACTGCTGACAGCGCAAACGGAATGCTCATCCACAGAAGCCAGGGTCTTGATTTTCCCCATTTGGAATTGGTCCTCTCTACAATGACACCCATGACCAGATCGGAAAATCCATCAAAGCATCTGGAAAGTAACATTACCAGTCCTACTGTTGCTGCGCTTATCCCTACATAATCTGTGTAAAACAGCGTCAGCAGTGTTCCGATCATTCCGAACACGATATTACATCCTACATCTCCTCCAGCATAACACAGCCCTGTTGATACCGAAAGTTTTTTCTTCTCCATCTTATTATCCCGCCCTTTCATTTCTTTTCGTTTTTTATTTTCGCTTTCCTTTTGATGATTCTATTTTATCGAAAATACGGGATTATCATAGTATGAGAAATTTTAGTTTTTTCGGTATTATTTTTACCTGACTGTTAAATCTGTACCAAAGTTTTTCTGGTTCTGATATCTCTACATCCTTCTTTTGTCCTATTTTTATGTTTTGTGTTTTATTTTTGGATACCAGCCTGACTTTTTACCGAATCAGTCAATGCCTCTGCCGGATTGTAAAAAATAATAAGCAGCGGATGGAAACCTGCTTGTATCAGGGATGAGCATGTCCGTCATCCTTCATATATGTATCAATATTTTCTTCGGTAAGCACCTGGGAATCCAGAATCTCATCTTCTCCTGTTCCCTCTCCCTCCAGATCCTTCACAATATACCGGATAGTTTCATAACCGATCTGATAACCGGACTGCGCGCCAAGCGCCACAATACGCCCATCCTGAACCGCTTTCAAGGCATCTTCCTGAGCATCTACGGAAACAATAGAAATCTCCCGTCCTTCAGTTGCCTCTGAAAGCCCCAGGGCCGTCACTGCACTTGTGGCCATGATTCCGTTAAGATCCGGATACTTCACCAGGATCTCATCCACATCCTTCTGGGAAACCCGCATATTGCTGTATCCGTTCCGAACCATTTCAATGGTGATCCCAGGCTCTTTTTCCATATATTTTTCAAATCCGGCAACACGCATCCGGTGTCCAGCCTGCTTAAAATCACCGGCGATCACGCCAATCTTTCCTTTATGATCCAGAGCCTTTGCAAGCTGCTCGCCCAGCTCATAGCCTAGTTTTTCATTGTCAATTCCAATATAAGGAATTTCTGAATCCTCTATGGGAGTATCACAGGCATATACAGAAATCCCCTTTTCTCTTGCGAAATTTAAATAATCTTCGCATTCATAGGAATCTATAGGAGAAACTGCCATCGCCTGGATATCGGTTTTCAGAAGATCCCGGATCATATTTTTCTGAACCTCTTCTTCTGTTTCGGAATCCGGGGACAGAATCACCACATCTGCATGATATTTTTCTGCCGCATCTTTCATTCCGTCGCAGACAGACAACCAATATTCACTGCTTTTAGATTTTGTAACAACACCGATCGTTACCTGCTCTTCTTCTGTTTTCTTTGCAGAAGACCCGCATCCGGAAAGGCTGCAAACTCCTATGACTGCCACCAGAATACAGATATACTTTTTTCTCATGAAGAATATGCCTCCTTTTCTTTTGCAGCTATATTTGCCACGGGAAAAAAGACTCCGGAGCCTTTTTCTCCGGTCCGGAGTCTTTTCCTATCTGGCAATGCAGGGTTTACATTTACATTTTACCAGAGTTTTCTGTAGATTTCTTTTACTTCCTCTTCTGTTACATCACGCATGGTATTCTGAGGACTTCCACTGTCCATGGCATCATGTGCCATTTTGTCGATGACGTTGAAGAACTCTTCTTTATTGATACCGAACTGCTCCAGAGTCGGAGTATCCAGTTCATTTACAAGTGACTCTACTGCTTTCAGGAATTTCTCAGCTGCTTCCTGATCAGAATCAGTTGCATCCGCCACACCAATATCACGTCCCAACGCTCCGAATCTGTCGTATGCTCCGGGAAGCGCAAAGGTAAGGCACTCCTTCAGAAGCATGGCATTGGAAAGTCCGTGTGCTACATGGAACAGTGCTCCGATCGGACGGCTCATTCCATGGATAATGGTAACAGATGCATTGTTAAATGCGATTCCTGCCTCAAGAGCAGCGACAGACATCTGTACACGAGCTTCTTCATTCTTTCCGTCTTTATATGCAACCGGAAGATATTTAAAGATCCTCTTTACTGCAGATACTGCAAAAGTATCGGAAAGTGTCTGTGCTTTTCTGGATGTATAAGCTTCCACACAGTGGCAAAGTGCATCAAGACCTGTTGCTGCTGTGATCTTTGGAGGTGCAGTCATAGTAAACTGCGGGTCGATAATGGCAAGATCCGGCATGAGAACTTTGCCTTTAAGAAGCATCTTGATGTCTTTTTTGGTATCCGTGATAATCGTGAACTGTGTTGCCTCAGATCCCGTTCCTGCTGTGGTAGGGATCGCCGCCATTGGCGGCATCTTTACATCGATCACTTTTCCCATGTAGTCGGAAATGCTTCCACCGTTTACTACCAGTGAGCCGATGGCTTTCATAGAGTCAATGGGACTTCCGCCTCCCAGAGCTACCAGGAAGTCACAGTTCTCATCTTTATAAATCTGTAAGCCTTTTTCGATCATGGTATCTGTTGGCTCACCACAGATGTCAGAATAAATGCTGTATTCAATGCCCTGATTTGTCAGCGCCTTCTCAACTTTTGCACAGTTTCCCAGGTCGATCATTACTTTATCGGTTACGATCAGAGCTTTTTTACCAAGGAGTTTCAGTGCTCCTTCTGCCATGTCCAGTGCTCCGGAACCAGAAATAATTTCTCCAGGTACAATAAATTCTCTTGCCATTGTCAAAATCTCCCTTCAGTCAGTACAATTTTTTTCATAATAGCAGCAGGTCTACTGCTGTCCGCTCCTCACAAACAACAGCATTTTCCTCTTCCTGCTGCCTGTTATTTACGATCCAGTATCAGTATCTCCGAATCCTTAAAACTCGGCGTCATGAAGCCAGGTATATCTCTCATCCTCGCAGCGGTCTGTCTGCAGCCACGGATTTCCGTCAATGTGGCGGATCATCCAGCATGTATACATCTGATATCCAGGTGCAACTGCCTGCGGATGAAGCTCTCCTCCTGGAATTGCGGAAAAGCTCTCGTCTGTACTCTTAAATACCTGATCACCGACAAAGCTTGCTCCAAACCCTTCCGGATGATCAAATTTGAAAAAGTATGTCTCAGGCTGCGGATGTCTGTGCGGCAGGTATCCGGACCAGTTTCCTCTGTCATTGAGAACCTCACCAAGAACCATATTGGACTCCGGTGAAATGTCATGATCGAAGATGGTGTTTACTCTTCTCTTCGCAACATTTCCGAACTTGCCTACGCAGGAATATCCCCACGGAGCATCTTCCGGTTTGTAGAGTTTTGCACCGAAATCTCTCTCGTTCTTTGTGCACTGAACAAGGATCTGTGACTCTGCATTTGCTACAACTGTAATCTCAGTTCCTGTGCATCCATGAACACACCATGGTCCCTCTGTGAACACGTCTTTTCTGGTTGCTGCAGCTTCGTTTCCGTTCCATTTATAGGTAATGTTTCCGGAGAGGAGGAGAACTGCTGTCTCCTCACCCTCTCTTAAAAATGTTCTTGTCTCTCCTGATTTCATACGGTAAACACGGATGTCCATCATCATGGCCTTGTACTCATTATCGTATGTTGTAAGAATCTTTTCGCCTTTTTCGTCATATTCCGGATAACCAAATACTTTACTCATTTTCTTACCTCCCAGATTAGTACAGTCTTGCCTCTTCACGGCCTTTCATAACTCCCTCGCAGGCCTTTCTTACGCTTTCTTTCTCAGATGTTGTTGCGATTCCTACATCCCACCAGGACTCATATCCGTCTGTCATAGTCTTCGGGATAACCTTCAGATCAAAGAGGCATGCGATCTCTTGCTTTTTGGCATCTTCCAGAGCATCTATCAGCTCCTGGATCGTGCGGCAGGTATAGGTCTTCAGGCCATAGCCTTCGCCGATCTTTGCATAATCTACAGGGATCAGATCTCCGGTCGGTTTCTTGCCGTCTGTATAACGGAACTCTGTTGCAAGGCTTCCGATTCCGTGGTTCATCTCAAGGTTGTTGATGCAGCCAAATCCGCAGTTATCGAATACCATGATATTGACTTTCTGTCTCTCCTGCATGATAGTCATGATCTCACTGTGGAGCATCTGGAAGCTGGAATCGCCAACTACGCAGTATACTTCGTTATCCGGCTCTGCAAATTTCACGCCAAGGGTAGCGGCAACCTCATATCCCATACAGGAATATCCGTACTCTGCATGATATCCGCCACGTTTGTCTGTTCTCCACATACGCTGCATACAGCTTGGAAGAGAACCGCCTGCTGTGATGATGGTTGCATCTTTGTCGATAGTTCTGTTGATGGCTGCAAGCGCTGCTGTCTGTGTGATCTTTCCGTTTGTAAGCTTTACATATTCCGGAATCGTACGAGGATCTCTTGCCTTGATCAGCGGCTCAAAATCATCTCCTGTGTACTCAATGCTTCCAAGGCGCTCCATCTCTTTATCCCATGCAGCTTTTGCTTTCTCGATCTCATCTGTGTATGCAGATTTATATCCTCTTGCACGAAGCTTTTCTGCTAGTGCTTCTACGGTAGCTTTTGCATCACCCACTGCTTTTACTGCATCCATCTTGTATGCGTGGAATCTGCAGTTGTTGATACTTACAAACTGAACATCCTCATTCTGGAACAGATGCTTGGAGCTTGTTGTAAAGTCAGACATTCTGGAACCGATAGAAATTACCACGTCTGCGTCTTTACCGATGATGTTGGAAGCGTAGGTTCCTGTTACACCGATACCGCCAAGACAGTACGGATTGCCGGACTGGCAGGCGCTCTTTCCGGCCTGTGTCTCGCCGAATGGGATCTTGAATTCCTCGCAGAATTTCTCAACAGCTTCTCCGGCTTCTGAGTAACGGACACCACCACCAACAACGATAAGCGGTTTCTTCGCTCCTGCGATGACCTCTGCCACATCCTCAAGCTCTTCCTCTACTGCAACCGGTCTTGTGATCCTGTGCACTCTCTTCTTGAAGAAGTACTCCGGGAAGTCAAAGGACTCACCCTCAACATCCTGGCAAAGTGCGATGCAGCATGCACCTGTTTCAGCCGGATCTGTAAGAACTCTCATTGCATTGATCAGAGCGGTCATGACCATCTCCGGTCTTGTGATCCTATCCCAGTATTTGCAGACTGGCTTGAATGCATCGTTCGTACTGACGGCAAGGCTGCTGCTCTGCTCCAGCTGCTGGAGAACCGGGTCAGGCTGGCGAGATGCAAAAGTATCTGCCGGGAATACAAGAAGCGGAATATTATTTACAGTTGCTGTTGCACATGCTGTTACCATGTTTGCAGCTCCAGGTCCGATGGAGGAAGCGCATGCAATGATTTTTTTGCGGTTGCTCTGTTTTGCAAAAGCGGTAGCAACGTGACACATACCCTGCTCATTTCTTCCCTGAAGAACCTTCAGCTGTCCCGGATTTGTATCCAGTGCCTCACCAAGTCCTACAGCAATACCGTGTCCGAAGATCGTGAAAAATCCTTCTACGAATTTTGTCTCCACTCCGTCCATGGAAACATACTGATTATCCAGAAATTTTACAATTGCCTGTGCAGTTGTCATTCTTACTGTCTTTGCCATTTTTTCCACTCCTTTTCTTTATACTCTTGCGATCATTTCGCCGAATTTTTCTTTTTCATCTTTAATGAATGCGTGAACTTCATCCGGTCCCGGAAGGGAATCGGAGCAGTTGTTGCTCTTAACCATCATGGATGCCTCAGCAGAACCAAACTCCAAGCAGTCAATGATCTCCCAACCCTGATACAGTCCATACAGGAATCCGGAGCCGTATCCGTCGCCGCCGCCGAAGCCTTTTCTTGCCTCAACCGGGAATGGCTTGATGCTGAACTTCTGTCCATCAACTGTGTAGGCTGTGGAACCCTTCATACCGTGTTTGATGACAACGATCTTTGCATTTTTTGCCTGCCAGTAAGCTGCACTCTCCTCATCAGTCATGCCTTCTTTGATCAGTTTCTCTGTAAGGTCAAACTCTTCTCTGGAGCCCATGATGATGTCAGCTTCCTTAGCTACGATGGAATAGTAGATGGAAATCTCATCTGCATTCTTCCAGTTGTACTCTCTGTAATCAATATCAAAAATGATCTTTGTGTTTACTTTCTTAGCAAGCATAACTGCTTTGATCGCTGCTTCTCTGGAAGGGCTCTCTGCAAGAGCAGTTCCGGAAATGAGGATCGCTTTTGCATTTTTGATATAATCCTCGTGGATGTCGTCTACATGAAGCTGCAGATCTGCGATACGGTTACGATACATGAGGATACTGCTTTCCTTTGGAGAAAGCATCTCGGTAAAGGTAAGTCCCAGCTTCTCTCCGTTTGTACATTTTGTGATCTGTGAGGTATCGATTCCTCTCTCATCAAAATAATCTACAACATACTCACCGAACTGATCATCCGAAACCTTTCCGATAAATCCTGCTTTCAGGCCATGCTTGGTAACACCTACAGCGATGTTTGCAGGAGATCCTCCTACAAATTTCTCAAACATATGTACCTTCTTCAGGGGTTTGAACTCCTCCTTTACCTGATCGTTGTAAGCAGGATTAAAATCAATGGCAACTCTTCCAAGGAGCACCAGGTCCATTGGTCTGGATTCATCAAATTCGATATACTTCATGATCTTACCTCCGTTTGTTTGATGGTTTATTTTTTACTTCTTTTTTATGTGCTTTTTTGATTTGCGTGCTTTTTCTTTTATTTAGCGTGCTTTCTTGCGTGTTTCTTATGATGTTAATATAGCACCGTTTTACAATTTGGGCAAGTACTTCTTTTCATTTTTCTTTTTTTCAGTTATTCTATACAATTTTTGTAGTTTTGTTTTGTTCAAAGTAGCTATTATCTACATGTGCATTTGCGTGTTTATTTTTTTGGCACGCTATTGGCACGCAATCAAATGTATCCAGACAGTCGTTTTCTTGGAATCTATATTCCATATCGTAGTATCTTACAGATTTCCTGTAATATAAAAAAGCCTGCAGTTTTCATCCTGCAGACTATTTTATATGATACTTTGCACAATACATGTTCAAAGGTTATATTTTGTTTTGATCTTGATATCTGTAAAGAGATATTCTCTCTCCGGCTCCTGTCCTTTTGTCAGGATATCCGCCAGGATCCTTGGCGGTTCATACCCCTGGACATATCCATTCTGGTCGATCAGAAAATCCACATGATCATTCTTCAGTGCCCGTTCATTCTTCGGAGTCTGATCGTAGATCACAACGTAGGGCCTGCGGTCAAGTCTCAGCTTTTCAAATGCCTTACCCACTCCTGCCTGGCCTCCGGATACCACCAGGATCCCGCTGATCCCTGAAGTACTCATCATGGCATTTTCTATAATGTGCTCCACCTCAGCTGCATCATCAAAGCTTCCGTGAACACCGGCGATCTCCAGATGTGGAAAAGCCCGCTTGGCTTCCTCCACAAAGCCATCCACTCGCTGATTGTCAACATGATTGCTGAAATATCCGGTGATGATCAGGATCTTTCCATTTCCTCTTGTCAGCATTCCAAGAAGTCCGGCTGCGGTACGTCCGCTCTTGCGGTTATCCATTCCCACAAAACAGGTTCTTCTCGTTCCTACAATATCAGAGTTAAAGGTTACTACTGGGATATTCTTCTCTTCGATCAAAGCATTCAGTTTCTCCCGGACAGTCTCACTGTCTACCGGCATGATCGCAAGTCCCCGGATTCCTTCCTGTTCCAGTTCCTCAATGGCCTGCAGCTGTTCCTCTTCATCAACGGAAAGACCCTCTTTCAGGATCAGCTGGATCCCTTTTTCTTTCAGTTCCACGGCTGCCTTCTCAATACCACGATTTACTTCCTGCATAAAAGAAGATCTGGCAAGCTGTGTCACCACTCCGATCTTCAGTCTTTCATCTTTAGCTGTTCTGGAATGTTTCCGTTCTTTCTGTACATATCCCATCTCGTCCGCCAGACGGCAGATTCTCTCTGCCACCTCCGGATTGATCCGTCCTCTGTGGTTCAATGCTCTGTCCACGGTTCCCCTGGAAACCCCTGCCTGTTCTGCAATCTGCTGTATTGTTACCGCCATAAATCCTTCTCCTGCCTCTGCCTTACTGTGTCGTTGCCAACTGTTCCGTCCGGCAATAATCTTTCTATATACATTTATATAGTTTTTTCGAAAAGGTGTCAATATGTAAGTGCATTATACAAGGCAACCAACCCGATCTTATCCCCGCACAGCCATATGATATACTTCTTTATAAGAAATCCCTGTTTTTTCACAAAGTTTTTTTACGCTTTCGTATTCCGGATAATAATATTCCTGTCCGTCAAAAGTGCAGACCTTCACTTCTACATTTCCCAGCGGGGTTGTAACCGTTCTTTTCTCTCTTTTCAGAATGGTTCTCTCCATCTCCTGGCGACGGATCCCAATGGTTGTCGTTTCTCTGAAAATGATCTGCTCCATCGCTGAAACCTGTTCTTTTTTACATAGAACGGTAAGCAGCCATGCCGGACGGTTTTTCTTCATAAATACAGGCATGTAATTGGCCTCTCTGGCTCCTGCCTCATACAGAAGCTCCATAACATAGCCAAGCGTTTCTCCTGTACAGTCATCAATGTTGGATTCCAGCTTTATAATGGTGTCTATTTCCGTACAAGCATCATTGCCTGAAGCCTCCTCCCCGGATTCCCGGATCAGCATGGCACGGAGAATTCCCGGGCACTCATACTGGCGCTTGCCTGCTCCGATACCGATCTTCTCCACCGTAAAATCTTCAGGCAGTTTTTCTGATGTAAGGAATGCCGCCACAATGGCTGCTCCTGTAGGCGTTATCAGTTCACCCTGCACCGATGTGATATGCAGCTTCAGCTGATGAGCACTTACAATATTACTTACCGCCGGTACCGGCACCGGAAGGATTCCGTGCTGACAGCGAATCGTTCCGCTACCCTCACAAAGTCTTGGAACGATCACTTCCTCCACATCCAGATCATCCATACAGATTGCAACAGAAAGAATATCCACAATGGAATCCACTGCACCCACTTCATGGAAATGGACCTGATCCACCGGTACATTATGGGCTTTTGCTTCTGCCTCGGCAAGAATCTTAAAAATCCTTTTTCCATAGGATTTTGCACGATCTGTCATATCTGCATGGTCGATAATCTCCATGATCTCGTTAAGGCCACGGTGTTCATGGTGATGGTGTCCGTGGTGGGAATGCATCGTTTCTGTATATGTATGACTGTTTCCATGGGTTTCCTGTACATGATGTTCATGAGAATTGGGATGCTCATGGGATTCCAGGGCTTCTTGACTATGTTTATAATGATGTTCCTCATGATCCTGGCTGTGAGAATCTCCATCATGCCCATACAGATATTTCATATCATGATCATGATTCTCATGATCCAGTAGTACATCAAAATCACAGGCATCGATCCCTGATTTCATCACACGGCTGATCTTTATGTCGAAACCTTTTACCGGCAGACTTTTAAGAGTTCTCACCAGTTTTTTCTGATCTGCACCCAGATCCAGAAGAGCCGCAACTGTCATATCCCCGCTGATCCCGGAGGTACACTCCAGATATAATTTGTTTCTCATTTATTTTCCCTCCGCAAGCCGATTGATCTGGGTTGCCAGATATCCTGCCCCAAATCCGTTGTCAATATTTACTACTGCAATTCCGTTGGCACAGGAATTGATCATTGTCAGAAGCGCTGACAATCCATGAAAGCTGGCGCCATATCCCACAGAAGTAGGTACCGCGATCACCGGACGTTTCACAAGACCACCCATAACACTTGCCAGCGCACCCTCCATTCCTGCTACCGCAACCACACAGTTAGCCTCCTGGATGGTATCCAGCCTGGAAAAGAGTCTGTGCATACCACTGACTCCCACATCATAGATCCTCTCCACATGTGTGCCGAAATACTCTGCTGTCTGGGCAGCTTCCTCCGCAACAGAAATATCTGCTGTTCCGGCTGTACACACTGCCACCTTTCCGATATGCTCCTTCTCTTTTTCAATCTTCAAAATTCCGGAAACCGGATCATAAACCACATCAGGAAGAACCTTTTTTACCAGTTCATACTGATGTTCTGACGCCCTTGTTCCAAAGACTTCTCCATCTTCCTCATAAAGTTTCTGATAGATATTCAAAAGATGTTCGTCTGCTTTTCTCGCACAGTAAACTACCTCCGCAAAACCGGTCCTCGCTTTTCGGGTAGTATCCAGCTTCGCATAATCCATTTCTTCATATCCCTCTTTTTTCAGAAGGTCCTCTGCATGCTCCACAGAGAGCTGGCCTTTTTTTACCTTTTCAAGGATCTGCTGTAAAGTCATCTTTTTGCCTCCCTGTTTTCTTCGTAATATAATAACACAATAGCCAGACATTTGCATCATTTCCGCAAATCGTCTGGCTATCTGCTATTCAAACCGTTCACTGTCCGGTTCTTTTTATTTATGCGACTGCCTAGGCCGCCTTCTGTTCTTTATCTGATCATCTCCGTATATTTGGCCGAGATCTCATCAATATCTCCATATGCGATCAGTTTTCCTTTTTCAAGTATCATTGCTTTATTGCACAAGCGCTGTACCTGTTCCAGAGAATGGGATACAAACAGTACCGTAACGCCCTTATCAAACATACTTAAGACTTTCTTTTCACTCTTTTTCCGGAATTTGGCATCTCCTACAGAAAGGACTTCATCCAGGATCAGGATATCCGGTGATACCAGTGTGGCAATGGAAAATCCAAGTCTTGCCTTCATACCGGAAGAATAATTCTTAATAGGGACATCGATAAATTCCTTCAGTTCAGAAAACTCAACGATCTCATCAAATTTCGATTCCAGAAACTTCTTGGAATATCCGAGCATCGCACCATACAGAAAAATATTCTCACGTCCTGTATACTGCGAATCAAAACCGGCTCCCAGTTCCAGAAGAGGGACCAGACGTCCGTTTCGGACCACCTTGCCTTCGGTAGGCTTGAATACACCGGCAATTACTTTGAGCAGAGTACTTTTTCCCGCTCCATTAAGTCCCAGGATTCCTACACGGTCACCTTTTTTCACCTCAAAATCAACATTCTGAAGAGCCCAGAATTCATTATATTTAATTTCTTTTTTTAAGAATTTAATCACGTAATCCTTCAGGCTGTCTACCTTTTCTTTACTGAGATTAAACTTCATACTTACGTTATCTACAACTACTGCAGGTTTTTCCATATTTTTCTCCTGTTAAATATAAAGGATAAACTCATCCTGTTTCTTCTTGAAACAGAACATTCCGATGGCAATCGTCACAAGGCTGAATACCAGTGCGTATGCCGCATAATGCAGGTTCATCGGCTCCCCGAACATTCCTGAACGAAAAACATCGATGGTACAGTACAGCGGATTATATTTCAGGATCCATGAAAAACCACTTTTCAGCAGTCTGGACGGATAATAAAAGATCGCACAGGTATACATGATCAGCATCAGCGCTACTGACCACAGATATTCCATATCTCTGAAAAAAACGCCAATCGTAGCAAGGATCATTCCACAACCATAAGACAACAGAAATACCAGGATCAGCGCGATCGGGATCTGGAGCATATAAAGTGTCGGCTCCACACCAAGTACTGCTCCTACCGGAACCAGCACGATCAGTGAGATCAGGAAGATCACATAGTTAAAAAGTACACTTGACAGCGGATAGAGATATTTTGGCACATAAACTTTCTTGATCATTGCCGAATTCGCTCTTACTGATTTCAATGCCGCTTTTGTGGCACTGGAATAGAATGTGTACAAAAGACGTCCTGTCAGGATATATACAGGAAATGTCCGATCCTTGTTTCCAAACAGGGTACCGAATACGATCGTCAGTACGATCATGGTAAGCAACGGCTCAAGAAGAGACCAGATGATACCAAGATAGGAACGTCTGTACTTCAGTTTGATTCCTTTTTTTACAAGCTCTCCCAGAAGAAACCTGTAACGCATAAAAGTATTTACGTATTCTTTCATAGCATCTCCAATATTCAATTTTATTTTTTCACACGGCTGTAAATCATAATATACTATTTTGAGAAATCTGGCAACCTTATTTTCGCCAAAAAAAGGCACGCCAAAGCGTACCTTTTTGAGAAATGTGTTAGTTATGATCTTATCTCTTGATATTGAATGCCCGGAATCCCGGATATACTGCTGCATCACCAAGCTCTTCCTCAATACGGAGAAGCTGATTATATTTTGCCACACGTTCGCTTCTGGAAGGAGCTCCTGTCTTGATCTGGCAGGTATTCAGTGCCACTGCAAGATCTGCAATGGTTGTATCCTCTGTCTCTCCGGAACGATGGGAAGAAATCGCTGTATAGCCAGCTTTATGTGCCATTTTGATGGCTTCCAGAGTCTCAGATACAGAACCGATCTGATTCAGTTTGATCAGAATAGAATTTCCGCAGCCAAGGCTGATACCTTTCTCAAGACGCTCTGTATTTGTAACAAACAGGTCATCACCTACAAGCTGTACTTTTCCTCCAAGTTCTTTTGTCATGATCTGCCAGCCTTCCCAGTCTTCCTCATCAAGGCCATCCTCAATAGAGTAGATCGGATATTTTTCGATCAGATTTTTCCAGTGATCAACAAGCTCCGCAGATGTAAATTTCTTTCCGCATTTCGGAAGAACATACTCCCCCTTTTTGTTTCCTTTCCACTCACTGGATGCAGCATCCATGGCAAGTACAAAATCCTTTCCAGGCTCATATCCTGCTTTTTTCACTGCTTCAAGGATGTACTCAATGGCTTCCTCATCGCTTCCAAGGTCTGGTGCAAAACCACCTTCATCTCCAACGCTTGTTGCAAGGCCTTTTTCTTTCAGAAGTGCAGCAAGAGCGTGGAATACCTCCGTACACCAGCGAAGTCCCTCTTTAAAGCTTGGTGCTCCTGCCGGCATGATCATGAATTCCTGAACATCAACGGTATTCGCAGCATGTGCACCACCGTTTAGGATATTCATCATCGGAACCGGAAGTCTGTTTCCGTTCACCCCACCAAGAAATCTGTAAAGGGGGATGTCAAGAGAAATCGCAGCCGCACGTGCGCACGCAATAGAAACCGCAAGAATGGCATTTGCGCCCAGTTTTGATTTGTCCTTTGTTCCATCTGCTTTGAGCATGGCAGCATCCACTGCATAAATATCAGATGCATCCATTCCTGCCAGCGCATCATTAATTACTGTATTGATATTTTCAATGGCCTTCGAAACACCTTTTCCTCCAAAACGGCTTTTATCCTGATCTCTCAGCTCAAGTGCTTCGAATTCTCCTGTGGACGCTCCGCTTGGTGCTGCTCCTCTTCCGACCGTTCCATCTGCCAGATAAACCTCTGCCTCTACGGTCGGATTTCCTCTTGAATCAATGATCTCTCTTCCAATGACCTTCTCAATCTCTAAATAATCCATTTGATATTTATCCTCCTGTCTGGTCTTTTCGCCCTGTCCGTAACTCCTGTTCAGGCCGCATTTTGTCAGGGGATACGGCCCGCCACAAATTTTACGCATTAGTTAGAATCCGCTAACTGTTTACAAGTTTACTATATCTAACTTTAACGGTCAAGAGGAGTTATTGCCATTTTTTTCTCAATTACTCTTCTGATATTTCCATGTTTTTTCAGAACATTCCGCAGGATGTTGCGAATTTTACTTATTGACAAGGCTTTACTACTTATGATATCATAACCGCCGGTATCAAGCGGATATTCGTAAACCGCTCTGCTGCCTGCTTACAGCCAAATAACTGCTTCGCAGTTTGATTTGGTCAAAAAACCGAATATGGTTTATGACAAAATCCTGTCATATATTGGAAACGCACATTCTCCTGAATGATTAACGAACAACACATGCTCTGAGGTTTTACATTATCACTTAATCATTTTAAAGGAGGATTTTTTATGCCAAAAAACAAATTTCAGGAAGTTATCTTTACCCTTATCATGGTATTTTTCATGGTTTACGCCATGATTTGCTACAACATTTCCCTGAACACAGGGAGTATGACAAACCGTGTGTTCCTTGACGCTTTTCATGAACTGGTGATCATGGGACCGATCGCATTTATCCTTGACTTCTTCCTTGTATCCAAGCTTGCTTTTGGTTGTGCAATGCGCATGGTAGATTTCAAAAGCTGCCATCCGTTCAGCAGGATCCTTGCGATCTCCGTTCCTTCCGTTGCTTTCATGTGCCCGTTAATGAGCCTCGCGGCAACCATTCTCTTTAAGGATGCAGGAAATCAGTTTGTAGCTGTATGGCTTCAGACAACCGCATTCAACTTCCCGATGGCATTCTTCTGGCAGCTAATCTATGCAGGTCCGATCGTACGTTTTATTTTCAGACATATCTTTCCTGAAAAGGAAAACGTAAAAGAAGCGACAGAAACTATGTAAAATTAAAGAAAGCACATTGCTATGGTTGAACCACCCCAAAAGTCATACTTTCCGGTGGCGGCTCATTCCATACAATGTGCTTTTTATTTTTCACGCGAATCTTTCTCATCGGATCTTCGAATCTCTCAGACTGTTTTCTTTAATTCCGGCATCTTAAGTATCTTCACGATCAGCGGGATCACCATAATGACCCAGACTATCGGTTCTGCTACGATCACGCCGGTATATCCGAGAAGTGGCACCAGAGTCACCGCGATCACTACTTTTCCGATCATCTCCAGCGCACTGGAAACCAGAGGGATCACCGTTTCTCCAAGGCCCTGCATAGCATTTCTGAGGACACTGATCACAGCCGTTACGAAATAAAAGATCGTATCAAATTTAAGATAATTGGCGGCATTGCGGATCACCGTTTCATTATGGCTTCCTGTGACCAGATAGATCAGCTGTTTTCCAATGGTAAAACTGAAGATCACAGTCATCACGGACCAGATACAGGTATACAGAACTGCAAGACCAATTCCATAGCGTACCCGGTCCATTCTCCCTGCACCTGCGTTCTGGCCACAGAAGATCGCCATGGTCTGGCCGAACACGCCAAACATGATCATAAACATCTCTGTGATCTTACGAGCTGCTGTATGTGCCACAATGATATCTCTTCCCAGCCGATTGATGGAGGTCTGAAGTGCCAGTGTACCAAGATTTACAAGAGAGCTTACAAGTCCCATAGAAAGTCCGGCACTCAGCATATTTTTCATCATATTTCTTTCGAGACCGAAAAAATCCTCTTTTTTCAGCCGTAGGATCTCATACCTGCGGATCATGTAAAACCAGCATATAAGAAATGCCAGCGTCTGTGAAAGTACCGTGGCAACGGCAGCTCCCTGAACTCCTGCTTTTACTACCAGAATAAAAAACAGATCTCCTGCGATATTTAAAGTTACAGACACTGCCAGGATCACAAGAGGCGTCACCGTATCCCCAAGTGCGCGCAGAGATGCCGCGCAGGTATCATAAAGAAACGTTGCCAGCATACCTGCGATAATAATAAAGATATACTGCCTGGCAGTTCCCGTCAAATGATCCGGAACATTCAGGAACCTCAGGATCGGATGCAGAAACAAAAGTCCCAAAACAGTCAGGATCAGAGAAATCACGCTGCCCATTACAAGAGACAGCGCAAAAGATTTTCGTACTTCTTCCCGGTTTCCGGCACCGAATTTCTGTGCGGTGACAATGGCAAATCCATTTGCAAGGCCCATCAGAAAACCGATGATCAGACCGCTTAAAGGACTGGTGGCCCCTACTGCCGCCAGCGCATCTTCTTTAAGAAAGCTTCCCACGATCCGGGTATCTGCCAGGCTGTACGTCAGCTGCAAGAGATTTCCCAGAAATACAGGAAGCGCAAAGGACAGGATCAATGTGGAAGGCTTCCCTTTTGTCAAGTCTTTCATGTCATCCTCCCTCAGTCAACGATATCATTCTGAAAACGGGAAAGATGCTCATAAGGAAGGATCATCCTTCCGCGGAACAGTCCGCAGCCATCATTGATCAGGCTGTTGTTTACCGCACCAAACATATTAACGTCCAGCGCAGCAAGATCCAGTCCAAGAAGCCGCATACCCCGCTCATAGGCCTCGTCAAAATAGATACATTCCCCCTGGGGAACCGCGTCCCTTCTCCTGCGTTCACTTTCCTGTTTTTTCTCATAGCTTAAATGGTTGGCGGAACCAATCTCCGCAACATCATCCATTTCTTTGGTCCGCAGCTGTACTTCCATATAGCTTCGGGAACTGTTATCATAAAACGTGATATGCAGAGACTGATAATCATCCTCACTGTTATTACAGATGTAATCCCTATAGTAAGGCTTTGCTTCTCTGCTGAGCAGTGGCGATGTACTTTCCTGCACTCCTCTGGCCGGCTCTGCGGTAAATCCTCTTTCTTCCAGAAATCCCGGAAGTATATTGGCGATCTCATAAAGATAACGAAGCTCTTCTTCTCTGACATTCTCACCATTTTTCAGATGACATCTGGGCATGGCGATAACGATCCTGTAGGCAATAAAATCGCGGAAACAGCTTAACCGTTCCTTGATCTGGGATACAGAAGGATATTCCCCATATTCTTTATAGTAGTCATAAATAAATTCTACTACATATCCGTTAAATTTTTCCTCCGCACGGATCAGGGATTTGATTCTTCCCTTGAAGGTAAACGCCAGAAACGGATATTCCCCTGCCATATATTTATAAAATTCCCGAATCTTCTGAGACTGGGCAGTGAGGAAATCATTATGCTCCAGAAGCTCCTGGATCTGGATCAAAAAATTACAGTGTACCAGATCGATCTCATTGTGTTTTTCCTTCGCCTCTATCCTAAGATCCCGAATGTATTTCTTCAGTATCCGGAGAAGAGTATCTCCGGAATACAGATAATCGTTTAATGTTATCATTTGTGTTTCTCTTTTCTATTTTAGTCTTTTCAAGATCACATATTTACAACAACTGCTGGATGATCTGTGCTCCTGTCTTTTATTTATTTCAGTTTTTCATGGAAAAAATCTGCGATCCGGTTCCATACCTCATCCTGGAAAAACTGGATATCTGCATGGTCTGCACCATCCAGTGTCAGCAAAGTAACATCACAGTCTTTTTTCTCCAGAAGTCCGTATAAAGTTTCCGACTGAACATAAGGAACGACCTGATCGCAGTTGCCATGGATGATCAGAAATGGCGGTGCATCCTTCGTAACTTTGGAAACCGGACTGCTCTGGTATGCCTTTTCTTTATTTAACATGGAATTAAATCCAAGCAGAAGGGATTCTGCGGAAGAAGCACATTTTTCTGCAGATTCACACGGAAATGCGGAAAGATCCGTAGGCGGATACCATGGGCAGGCAGCCTGTACCTTACTGGATTCTTCCAGATACTCTCCCACATCCAGAGCCGGATCATTGTCCAGCGCAGCCATACAGGTAAGATATCCTCCGGCAGACTCTCCCATAACTCCTATCTGCTCTTTGTTGATGCGGAACCGGTCTGCATGGGCTTTCAGATAACGGATAGCTGCCTTTACATCCTGCAGCGGCATGGGATACGGGCCCTGATTGGAAGTACGATACTCCACACTTGCCACTACAAAACCACTGGATGCCAGTCTGCTCAGATAAAGATTATGTGCGGATTTATCCATCATCAGCCATGCGCCTCCGCAGATCCAGAGGATGCAGGGATAGATTTTTCCATCTTTTGTTTCTGGATAGATTATATCCAGTTTCAGATCCCGCCTGCAATGTCCAAACCAGGAATCCACCTGTGCGTAAGTAACATCATTTACTGTAATATACTGAGGCTTCTCTACTGAAAGCTTCAGTGTCTTTTTTTCTGCTTTTATCATAATCTATCTACCTCTTTTCTTCTGATCATTTTAGTTTGTCTTTGAAATATTTTTCTTCTATTTTATCACAATACTGCTTTTTCTGCTTTTATTTTTCGGAGAAAAAGCACTCTTTTTCTGCAAAAGAAATATCTGCATTCTCATTTACAGACATGCCTTACCGCAGGATCTCGTCAATGGTGGAAACGGTACTGAAAGATCCTTTATTCCTTGAAATGATCTCTTTTACTTCCTGCAGTTCAAAATAATTTACATAGCAGATCAAAGTCTTGTTCTCTCCTGCGATCACGCCGGAAGAGTTGATGATGGTACAGGTTTTATTCAGTTCCTCCTTAATATCACAGATGATCGCATCAGGATCCTTTGTGATGATCGTCACCTGTTTCAGTGCCTCAAAATGATCTGTGAAATGATCAATGATGGAAGTCGCCACAATGTATACCAGAAGACTTAAAAGTGCGGAATCTCTGTCAAGAAGTACAAACACAGCTCCATATACACAGGCATTAAATGCGATCAATATGTAGGAAATACTGTAGTCCTTTCCGGAATGATTGTAGATCTTTTTTTACAATGATATTGGCAAAGATCTCAGAACCGTCAATACAGCCACCGTTTCGAAGGATCAGAGACAGTCCCACACCAAGGATCGCACCTCCAAAGGCTACTGCAATAAAATGCTCTGTATTCAGCTCAAAAGGGATTTTTTCAAAGTAGGAAAGACCTATTGTGTAGACAACAAAACCCACGAACGTTTTTACAAAGAAATACTTACCGATAAGAATGACCCCAGCTATGAGAAACGGCAGAAACACAAGCAGCACACATAACGACAGATTATACCCTGTCAGCTTGCTTATAATAATGGCGATTCCGGCAGTTCCGTAATCGATGGCATCATTGGGAAGCAAAATACAGGCAACAGAAAAACTGGCCAGGATTGCTCCCACAATGATCATCAGATATGAAAACACTGTCTTAATCTTTTTGTTCATAAAGGCCTCCTCTTTGTAAGCAAAATTGTTTGTCAACAATAACAAAAAGCTGTTATAATAGATTTTCTCTATTACAACAGCTTTGTTTTCCTACTTTTGGAATGGATTTATTATATTATAAGTTTTTTTCTCTGTCAACGCCCTCAGACAATTTCACAGCTTTTCTTTATCAGTAAACCTGTATCCTGCTTTCTCAGATCTGATACCAGCGGATCTCATTAGCTTCCAGATGAAGGTCAAAGCTCTTTCCATCCCCTGTGTAAACCGTAGTGTCCTGTGGCTCATAGGTGTTGTTTACCACACAATACTTTTTATTTTTCACATAAGCATGTACTTCCACATTATAATTGGAAGAAAACCAGCAGAAAAGCTCATTTTCTGCCGCTGCTGACCAGAGCACAGCACGATAAAGGATACGGCTGTTGCAGAAGCTGTACGGAAGTCCGCTGATGTAAACACCTCTGCCTTTTCCGAAGGTTTTTACTGCCATCTGGACTTCCTGGTCCTTCTGGATAAGGATCTTCGTATCCGGAAGTGCGAAGATATTCTTTTTCCCCTCACCGAAATCTACGGTTCCGTCTGTATCCTTCAGGATAAAATGATCTTTATGCTCTTCCCAGTTGTATTTATCGGTATTAAGATTAAATCCTCTTTCTTCCTCTACACCAAGGATGTCATCCAGCTGGAAGAATTTTCCCTGCCACTGATGAGCTGCCGGTTCACCGACGCCAATAAATCCGCCGCCATTATAGACAAATTTCCGCACAGCTGTAAGAATCTTCGGATCTGCCCAGTTCTCACCACCGGACTGTGCAGTATCCGCATCACCTACATTGATGATCACATCAAAATCATTCAGCAGATCTTTATCCTGACGGATATCATCAAAGCTGATAAAGGACACATCAAAAGGCGCACCGCTTAATGCCTCGATAATTCCGAAATAGGAATAATTCTGCTTGTAATAGATGGCATGATGTACCATATGGTTGCCCCAGGAGCGCATTTTTCCCCAGCAATTTAAAACAGCCACACGTTTTACACAGTATGGTGTGGTTCCCTGGATATTGTCGTAGAGCACACGGAATTCCTGGCAGACTTCCTTGATATACTGTACAAAATCCGGAAATTCCAGAGCCAGTTTCAGATAACCGCCGTATCCAATTCTCTGGATCGGACTTCGAAGGATAGCTCTTCTTGCAGTCACCCAGTTTACTTTTGCCTCTTTTACAGGATCCCCGCCCTCATGGAAGGTGTCCGGGAAAAAGTACGGCAGAAATCTTCCCTCTGTATATTTTACATGTTTAATATCACTGAACAAACGTAGGGTCGCTCCGTTTCCGACGCTTCCCACTACCGCATCCAGCCCGATGGAAGCAAACTCATCCATAAAGGGCTCCATACCGATCCAGTGATCACCCATGAACATCATGGCCTCTTTTCCGTATTCATGGACAATGTCTACCATTTCCTTTGCAAGCTTCGCCACTTCCCGTCTCTGGAAAGCTTGGAAATCTTTAAATTCTTTTGATGGGATACGGTAGGTGTTGTTCATATATCCCTGATCAATGATAAACTCCGGACGGAACTTATATCCCACTTCCTGCTCAAACTGTTTCAGGATATAGGGGCTCACCGAAGCGGAATATCCAAACCAGTCTACATATTTTTCCCGTGCCATCTCATCAAAGATCAGTGTGAACTGGTGAAAAAATGTAGTAAATCGTACTACATTCACATAATCATGGGAATCCAGAAATCTGCGGAGGCGATTCATGGAATGTGCACGTGTTGCCGGCTGACGCACATCAAAAGTGATCTGAGGTTCTACATCTTTCCAGTCATTGACAACTGCATTGTACATATGTACCGGATCCCACATGATATATGCAAGAAAGCTTACCGTATACTCATGAAACTCTTTCGCCGGCCTGATCACAACATTTCCGTTTTCTTCATCGTATGACCATTCCTCTGTACTGACAGCTTCCCCTGTAGTCCGGTCAATGACTTCCCACCATCTTCTGATATCATCTCTTGTATTCACCGCCAGCATATCCGGATACAAATGATCCATCAGATGGATCTCCAGAGTATCCGACACTGCCGTGTGAAAAGATGTCATGATATACATCTGCTGGATTTCTTCCGGATGGGCCTTTGCCCAGGCATTATCCTTTCTGGTGGTATAATAAGTTGCATAAATCTTTGCGCCGGTTTTCTTCAGCTCTGCCGGAAATTCCGTTCCGTCACAGTCACGGATGGCATCTGCACCCCACTCATCCAGCATTTTCAGTGTCTCCGGGATCACATCCAGATCTGTCGGAATGGTCACTCTTCCTTTTGTTTCGCTCATCACTTTACCTCCATTGTAAAAATTCCTGTTTTTTTATTTCTGATATTTTTTCACGATCGTCTGCATAGTATCCCATTTCTGTTCCATATCAGCCACCAGCTTAAACTGTGTGCGGCAGCGGTCCAGATTGTGTTCTTCCCGGTCGATCTTAAAATAATGATCTCCTTCCAGATAATCGGTAAGAAAGCGAATGCCACATTCATAAGTCATCACCTTAGCTCCCATGGGAAGCATCTCGATCTCTTTTGCACTAAGCTTATCTCCACAGCTTTCCAGAAAGCCTTTTACATAGATTTCATAGAGCTCCATATCACAGGAAACTTTGCTTAAATCTTTCTCATCCTCCAATGCAGTGCTGGCCCCGAAACGAATGGAATCTCCAAAATCATTCATGGCAAGTCCCGGCATAACCGTGTCCAGGTCCACTACACAGATTCCCCTTCCTGTTTCCAAGTCGATCATAACGTTATTCAGCTTCGTATCGTTGTGCGTTACCCGAAGGGGCACCTCACCTTTTGCCAGAAGCTCACCGAATACATTTGCCAGATACTCATGCTGAAACGCAAATGCGATCTCTTCTTTTACGGATGCGGCACGATGGCGGCTGTCCTTCTCTATGGCATTTTTCAAAGTCTGAAAACGTTTCTTTGTATCATGGAAATCCTTTATCGTTTCATGCAGAGTCTCTGCCGGGTAATCTGCCAGCATTTCCTGGAATTTTCCAAATGCAACTGCACTTTCATAAAAATCCTCCGGTTTTTCCGCCAGATCATAACTTACTGCATCGGTAATAAAAATATAAGCTCTCCAGCATTCTCCGTTTTCATCTGTCAGGAATGCCTTCCCGTCCTTTGTCGGAATCAGGTTCAGAACCTCCCGTTCCGGATCTCCTCCCTTCTGAAGAACTTTCTTTTTCAGATGCCCGGTGACTCCGGCAATATTCTCCATCAGTTCTTCCGGTTTCTGAAAGATCTCCCGATTGATCTTCTGAAGGATCACCTTAATGGACCCCATCTCTCCGATCCGATATCTAAGCATATAGGTTTCGTTGATATGCCCGCTTCCGCAGGGGCCGCAGGAAACCAGTTCTCCGGTAAATGCAAACTGATCCGCTATTCTTTTTATCTCTTCTTTTGGTGTACCTGCCATTTTACCTTCTCTTTCCCAGACAGCAGTAAAAAGCATACCGTCCGAAAACAAATATACTTTATACTTTTGCTGTGATTTTTTTACTTTGATTATTTTTTCCGCTTTAAGATCCTGGTGGCAAGCGGAGCCATATTTTCATCCGTTGATCCGTAGAGAACTTCGTAATCCCCCGGGACAGAAACCGTTTCTGTCTTTTCTCCGAAGTTCTGGATAAATAGATATTCCGTATCCTTATTTTCTCTGGTTGTCACAGAAATACCTTCCGGTATAAATGTAAGCGGCATCTTCACGCCTGCTTCCTCTGCTGCCCTTCCCAGAAAATCCTCATAAAAGGCTGCTTCCATATCTGCCGCCACATAATAAACATGGCCCTTTCCGTATTTCTTGTGAGTCAGTACCGGATACCCCTGATAGAAATCCCTTCCATAACGCAGCAGTACTTCCGCATCGGAAACCTTTGCAAGCTCACAGAGATTTTTGCAGGTATAGCTTTCTGTAATTCTGAGATGATTTCCTGTTTCCGGGATACCTACGTTTTCTTCCCAGTCATAAAGTGCATCGATCTCTTCCGTACGGATACCGGCTGCTTCCATCAGCCCGTGAGGGGTTCCCTCCAGATAGCATTTATCTGTTTCATCTACAAGTCCGGACCAGTAGGAAATTACCAAAGTACCACCGTTTTTTGCAAAAGCGCGAAGCTTTTCGGCATATCCATGATAAAACATGTAGGCCATCGGTGCCGTTACCAAACGGTACCGGGACAGCTCATGTTCCATATTGATGATATCTGTATTATAGCCTTTTCTTCGGAGAGCACGATACTGTTTCAGTACATTTTCCTGATAATGCATATCCTCGTTTCGAGGTCCCTGCGCATCCTTCAGCGCCCAGTCATTTTCCCGGTCATAGAGAACAGCCACTGGAGACTTCGTCACGCTTCCAGCAGTTTCCCGGATCTGCTCCAACGCTTCTCCTACCTCTGTCACTTCGCGGAAAATACGAGTATCATCCCCACCGTAGTGATCGATCACCGCACCATGGAATTTCTCAGAGGCTCCCTGGCTCTGACGAAGCTGGAAATACAGAACACTGTCTGAACCATGAGCAACTGCCTGCAGAGAGGCAGCCAGATGTATTCCTGGTTTTTTCAGCTTGTTGATAGGCTTCCAGTTGGTCGCAGAGGGACAGGATTCCATCAGAAGAAACGGTGCTTTCTTGATGCTTCGCATAAGATCATGCTGCATGGCTCCGTCCAACGCTGTGGTATAATTGTCTTTTTTATGCCAGCTTGGATAATTATCCCAGGATGCAATATCCATAACATCCTTAAATTTTTTATAGTCCAGTCCGTTGTAGTCATACATCAGATTGGCAGTTGCCGGAAGCTCGGAACCACCTGCACGGATCGCAGAAATCTCATGCTTCATAAAATCCACAGTCCTGTCTGTAACAAAACGTTTCCAGTCCAAGGTAAGTGCATGAAGAGCATTTTCCCCCTTTGGCGAAGGACTTTCGATCTGATCAAAGCTGTTATAGGTATGGCTCCAAAACGTTGTGCACCAGCTGGAATTTAAATTTTCAATGGTCCCGTATTTTTCTTTCAGCCATTCCCGGAATTTTTCCCGGCACAGAGGACAGTGGCATTCTCCGCCATATTCATTGGAAATATGCCACAAAAGCACTGCGGGATGTTTTCCGAAACGTTCAGAAAGCTTCTTATTAATATTGTAGACTTTTTCCCTGTATACTGGAGAAGTATAACAGTGATTATGTCTTCCACCGAAAAATCTTCTTGTGCGATCCGGATCCATGCGAAGAACTTCTTCATATTTATCTGCCATCCATTTCGGTCTTGCTCCGGATGGTGTGGAAAGTATCGTATAAATTCCTTCTTTATACAGATTATCGATCACTTCTTCCAGCCAGTCAAAGTTATATCTTCCCTCTTCTGGCTCCAGCACTGCCCAGGAAAACATTCCCATGGAAACGGTATTGATATGGGCTTTTTTGAAATATTCGATATCTTTTTTCAGAATATCCGGTCTGTCCAGCCACTGCTCAGGGTTGTAATCGCCGCCGTGCAGATAATGGCTGTATCTAATCTGCTCTGCCATTTTTTATCTCCTTATGATTTGATTCACATCAAGCGGACAAAAGCATCCTCTTCTCTGAGAAAATTTATACCAGACAACTGATCCACAGTTGATCTGGTATAAAAAGAATGCTGCGTGATCCAGTTAAAGCATATTATACAATATACCTACAGATTTCGGCAGCATCCTTTTTGTTTTAAAATTATTTTACAGCTCCGGTAATACCCTCTGCGAACTGTTTCTGTAATACGAAGAATACGATCATGGTCGGAATGGAACAGAATAATACGCCGCACATCAGCATGCCGTAATCCGTTACATATCCTGTGATCAGATTGGCGATCAACATCGGCATGGTCATCGCCTTATTATCTGTCATGATTACCTTCGGCCACAGATAGGAATTCCATGCATTCATAAATGTGATAACTGCTGCCGCCGCATAAGTAGATTTCATAGTCGGGATAAACATCTGGAAAAAGATCCTTACCTCGCTTAATCCGTCAATCCGTGCTGCCTCAATGATATCGATAGGAAATGCTCTGGCATTCTGACGGAACATCATGATCATAAATGGTGTGGAAATGATCGGAAGGATAAAACCTACCGCTGTATTTAAGAGTCCGGCTTTTGAAAACATCTTAAATAAAGGAACCATCGTTGCAACCTGCGGAACCATCATTGCAAGAAGCAGGGTGGAAAACAGTCTGTCTTTCCATCTGTCATGATATACCTCAAAGCCATAACCTGCGATAGAACAGATCAGAAGGCAGATCACTGTAGTAAGAACTGCATAAAACAGAGAGTTTCCAAGAGCTCTCCACAGCGGCTGCTGTGCAGTCAGGTTTTTAAAGTTCTGCATAAAATATGTACCCGGAAGGATACGGCCTCTGGATACATCTGTGGATGTATTGGTTGCCGCAGAGATCATCCAATACAGTGGAAATACAGAGATAAATGATACGATGATCAGAAAAATATATGTAGGGATCAATCTTCTCTGAATTGCGGATTTATTCTTTTTCTCAGTCACGTGTATCACCTACTTTCAAATTGATAAAGGCCAGGATCGCTACCATGATAAATATGATAAATGACATTGCTGCCGCATATCCGAAGTTTGGCACGTTGATGAAGCATGTATTATAAACATAATGGGACATTGTGATGGTTGAGTTCGCCGGGCCACCTTTTGTCAGGTTGACAGACTCATCAAACAACTGCAGTGTACCATTGATCGACATAATAAATGTCATGATAATTGTCGGTTTCAGAAGTGGTACGGTAATTTTCCAGAAGGTCTTCCAGCCATTGGCACCATCGATCTTTGCTGCCTCGTATACAGAATATTCAATATTCTGAAGACCTGCCAGATAGAACACCATGTTATATCCTGTCCATCTCCAGATCAGTGCGATGATGATCACGATCTTTGCACTTGTGGAGTTACCCAGGAAGTTATAGCCAGTTGTTAAAATTCCAAGTTTGATCAGGATGCTGTTGATCAGACCGTCTGTTGCAAACATAGAACGGAAGATCAGAGAATAAGATACAAGAGATGTTGCACATGGAAGAAATACACATGTACGGAAAAAGCCTTTAAATTTCAGATCCTTGTTATTCAGAAGCTGTGCAAGCAGGATCGCAAGGACCAGCATGATCGGTACCTGAATAATAAGATACAGGAAAGTATTGACGATGGACTGCTGGAATACCTTATCCATCATGATACGTTTATAGTTACTGAAGATCGGATCCGCAAACCTCATGTTTGCTCCGGCACCTGTCTGTAAAGAAATGATAAATGCGCGGATCATCGGATAAAAACTCATGACAGCGATCATAATGGTTGCCGGTGCCAGAAAGATCCAGCCGGCCGCTCTTTGTTTCGCTACCAGAGACATGCCACTTTTTTTGGAATTCACAGGAACTCCTCCTTTCAAACATCTAAACCTTTACATAAGACAAGGGACTGCATGCAGTCCCCTGCCCTGTATTTCATTAATATTTCAGCTTTACTCTGTCATCTTGAATGCCAGTGTATCCTGTGCTTCCTGAAGTGCAGATTCTTTATCTGCGCCGTTTACAATATTAACAACAGCTGTGTTGATGCACTCTCTTGCCTCATAGTGGTACGGAGTTTTTGTAAATTCCGGAATGTGTGAAGAGTACTCTACAATTGTTGAGAAGATCGGCTGGTTATTGAAGAACTCGCTTGGCTCATTGTAAACCTCAGACTCACCAGCCGGCAGGTAGCAGGAAATTGCACCTGTTTCCGGAAGGATTGCATCATAGAAGTCTGTGCTGGAACCAAATGTGCTTGCAAGGAAGTCCTCAGCAAGCTCTACATTCTTGCAGTTGGATGTAATGTACCAGGAAGATCCGCCATTGTTTGCATAGTTTGTAGCTGTATCAACGCCGTCAACTTTCGGCATTGTTGTGATCTGCCACAGACCCTTCTGATCCTCTGTTCCCATCAGTGTAGCTGTGATCCAGTTACCGTTAACGATACCGGCAGCCTCTCCGCCTGTGATTGTGGAGATGTACTCATCCCAGTTATTTACTAATTTAACAACATTGTTCTTTACAAGATCCACATAAAGATCTACGCATTTCTCTGCTACATCGTTGCCAACGATATAAGCCTCTCCGTCATCATTTACGAAGTTTGCTCCACAGGACTGGATCATCATCATCAGAGTATCGCCACCTGTTGCTTCACTTGTAAGGAGATATTTACCTGTTTTTTCGTGAACGTCTTTTCCGATCTCCATGAATTTGCTCCATGTGATATCTGTAAGATCATCAATGGTATATCCTGCTTCTTCCAGGATATCTGTACGATAGCAGGCAATTGTTGCACCGTTATCAAACGGAACTCCGTAATGTGTGTCATCTACCATGGAGTAGGACTGTTTCAGTTTTCCGAAATCATCCCAGTTGATATCCATATCCTTCAGATCTGTAAAAGCATCCGGATAACTCTTCAGATATTTCTGATAGCTGTTGTCCTGCATCAGAACGATGTCCGGAAGTGTGCTGTAATCTCCGGCGTTTGCTGCTGTTGTAAGTTTGGTCTGGCAGTCATCAGAAGATGTCTCAACTACATCAACCTTGAATCCTTCGTGATCCTTTGCATACTGCTCACCTGCAATATTCATAGCCTTGATGTTGAAGTTCTGATCCCATGCCCATACAGTCAGGGTGTTATCGTCATCACCTTTTGCATATACTGCTGTAGTAGTTGCAGCAAAAGACATTGCCATGATACCTGTCATTAATACTGCGAGTAATTTTTTCTTCATTTACTTTTCCTCCTTTATTAAGCATTTCCCGTTTGCTTATGAATAGATTATAGCATCCGTATTTCCTCTATAGTTTGCAGAATTGTTCATATAATGTGCAATTTCAACCATTTTATTGATTGTGCACTATTGTCACGCTATATTTTTACAAAAAATATGCACTTTGAGGATTTTTTCTTTTTACATTCGTCAGGATGCCCAAAAAAACCTTCTTTTTTGACATTGTGCGAACATTTTTTGTCAAAAAAGAAGGTTTTTGTTTCTATTTCATAAAATTTTATGTTGTTTTTCATACATATTTCACAAACATTTCTGCATATTATGCAAAATAAACCCTTTCAGGAAACTGCGTTTTCATCGTATGCAGCATTTCCTCTGTCAGATCCAGAAGAAGTTTTATTTTACGTCCATCTTCCTGAATGATCATGGTATAGTAAGGCACATCATCTTCATAAGAGGTATAATCGTATTTTTTCAGTTTCTCCGTTCCGGTATTCTTTTTATATTTTGCCACTTTTTCATGATAGTGAGGTGCTGTCACTTCCATCTCCTCAAGCTTCAGCACGTGAGCTGTTTTACGATATTTTTTACCATAGATCACATCTATGGTCAGTTGTCCGTTTTCCATGGTATATTCATAGTCTCTCTGGCTGAATATGTCATAAGCAAAGTAAAGCAGCGCCAGAAGAAATCCCGGAAGCATGAATGCCTGAGAGATCGTGATACCCATCAGTACAAAAATTGCCGCAAAGATCACCATTACTTTTCTGAGAGCTCCTGACATATGTTTCTTTTTTCTGGAGACCTGCTCCACAATCCTGTAATCGTACATTTCTTACCTCTTTCCATCTGCCTGATCCGCATACAGTCTGATATTTCTATTCTGTCGTGATAGATCCATAGATCTGGTTTTGTTGTTTTACCAGCCTTCCTCTGAATGGATGTCAAACTTAAGAAGCTGCTGTTCATAGTTCTCCGGACGTTTTCTCCACTCCAGAGGTGTCATTCCCGTAACCTGACGAAAATTCCGGTTAAATGTGGAATTGGTGGTAAAACCACACTTATGTGCTATATCTGCAATTGGCTGATCTGTTTTTTTCAGATAATCACAGGCCGCCTGGATACGGATCGTATTGATGTATTCCAGCGGGCTCATCTTCATGTAAGTCGTAAATATCCGGCGCAAATGAGTTTCACTGATATGACAGTATTCTGCCAGTTCGTCAATACGAAGATCCTCCATGTAATGATCAGAAATATAATCCTGGAACCTGGAGATCATATCCATGACTTTTCCTCTGCCTTCGCTGTAACGTTCTTCGCCTAAATCTCGGTTTATCCTTGCGATTTCCACAAGAAGCGATGCCAAAACTCCCTTAGCTTCTTCCAGATAAAATTCCTCTCCATCCCGCATGATATCCAGAATCTTAAGGATCTTACCTGCCATGGATCGGTTTTCTTTTTCATTCAGAAAAAGCGATCTGGAGTTGATCCGCTGAACGATTTTTTCTTTTTTTACTGAATTATTAATAAATTTATCCAGGAATCCTTCTACATCAATAAAAAGATACTCCCAGCGGCTGATAGTTCCAATATCACTGTTTGTGGTATGTGGATAATTGGATGGGATCACCGTAAAATCCCGGTCATGAAACTGTACCTTATCCTCTCCAAGTATCATAAATCCCTGTCCTTCATAGCAGAATCCGATTTCCAGATAATTATGAAAATGGAGATAATCGATATCGTTCCCATAATTCTGAACCCACTTCTGTCCAAGCAATGCAAGGATGGGGCTCCCCTCCGGCATCTTATAATATCGAAGCTCCATTTTGGGTTTTCGTTTTTTTGCCACAAATATTCCTCCGTATGTTTTTTGTTCCGATATTTACTGATCTTTCTGTTATATTACAGCCATACATAAAAAAAAGCAACCTGCAGGATAACAATACTTGATAACTCTTGTTTCTGCAGATTGCAATTTTTATATCAGCTATTTACTTTTTATCTGTTTATTCCTCATCCAGGTAATATCTTCCATATGCATCTGCCGCTTTGATTGCTGCAAATACAGTTTCCGGTGTAACTTCAAATGGCATGTTGTGAAGTGTATCATTCTCCGCACATGCAGTTGTGGCAACTTCCATAAGCTGCTCATCCGTTACCTTCCCAGCTCCAAGCTCTGCCAGAGTAACAGGAAGTCCTACTTCAATGCACCATAAGATGATCTCTTCCAGATCTTCCTGGGGAATATTCTCCAGTACCAGCTGTGTGATGGTTCCGAATGCAACTTTTTCTCCATGATACATATGATGGCATTCTTCCAGTACAGTAAATCCGTTATGGATCGCATGTGCACCTGCAAGTCCTGCACTTTCAAAACCAATTCCAGAAAGAAGTGTATTAGCCTCAATCACTTTCTCAACTGCCGGTGTGCATACGCCTGCTTCCAGAGCTATCTTAGCTTTTACGCCCTCATCCATCAAGGTATTAAAGCAAAGTTCAGCCAGTGCCATGGCAGCCTCTGTTGTCTTACCTCCTGCACAGGAAGTTGCTCCGCTTCTCTTGCATGCCCTTGCCTCAAAATATGTTGCCAGTGCATCTCCCATACCAGCCACAGTAAGACGAACCGGCGATTTGGTGATGATATCTGTATCCATCAGAACAAGATTCGGATTCGCCGGAAGAAACAGATATTTTTCAAAAACTCCTTCTTCTGTATAAATAACAGACAAAGCACTGCAAGGGGCATCTGTAGATGCGATCGTCGGGCAGATAAATACCGGTGTTCCCGCATAGTATGCAACTGCCTTCGCTGTATCAAAGATCTTTCCTCCACCAATACCAATGGTAAGATCACACTGCTCATCTTTTACGATCTTTACCAGACGATCAATCTCACTGTTACAGCATTCTCCGTTAAAATAATCAAAAACCACCTCACAGGTACTCTCAGCAAAGCTCTCTTCGATCGTTTTACCGATTCTTTTATATCCGCCTTTACTGATCAGAACCAACGCTTTTTTTCCACTCTTTGCAGCATAAGTTCCAAGATTCTTCATTTCTCCCGCACCCTGTAAATATTTGGACGGACTGATTAAAATTTTCGCCATTTTATACTTCCTTTCTTTGTTTTCAGAAGTCAGCCTCCGCATCCGGCTTTTGTATTTATATTATAATTGCTGTATTTTTTTATTGCAAGGAGTATTTGAGGATTTATGCAGCATCACCTGAGTTACTGTTACTGTTCACTCTGTTCCTAGTAATATACTTTGTGATCACATGAAAATCAGTTACAGCCAGCTTTCCAGAACATCATTCAGCTTATTCATATCCAGCGGTTTCGCGATATGTCCATTCATGCCTGTATTTTTGGCCAGCTGTACATCTTCTGCAAAAGCATTGGCAGTCATGGCAACAATAGGCAGTTTTCCCTTTTCACCCGGAAGGCTCCTGATTGCTGCAGTTGCCTCATAACCATTCATGACAGGCATTTGGATATCCATAAAAACAAGATCATACGAACCTTTCGGAGAAGCTTCCACTTTTTCAACTGCAATTTTCCCATTTTCTGCCGTTTCCACTTTTGCACCTGTCATCTGTAAAATTTCACCAGCAATTTCTCTGTTCAACTCATTATCCTCAACCAGCAGAATCCTTTTTCCCGTGTAGTCTGATTCTGACAGCTTCTCCAGATAATTTCTTGCTATTTTTTCTTTTCTTCCTGAAGTAAACTGCCGCAGTGTTGCCGTCAGCCGGGAACGGAACAGCGGTTTTGCAATAAAAGCATCTACACCTGCAGCCTTTGCTTCTTCTTCAATTTCGCTGAATTCATAGGATGTCAGTACAATGATGGGGATCTCTTTTCCTATCCGCTTCCGGATCTGTCTGGCTGTTTCTATGCCATCCATCTCCGGCATCTTCCAGTCTAAAATAACAGCAAAGTAATCATCTTTCAACTCATGCCGTGCATAACAGCGCTCAACCGCTTCCCTGCCAGAGAGAACCCATTCACCCATAATACCGATTTCCTTTAATGTTGCAACTGTACTTTCACAGCATGTCCTATCATCATCCACAACCAGGACCGGCAGATTCATCAGATTTCTGTCCTGTTCTTTTTCTTTTTCCTGAAGCTCCAGATAAATTGTTACTGTGATTTTAGTTCCCTTGTGCAAGGTACTGTCCACTTTAATAGTGCCATTCATCAGGTTCACAATATTTCTGCTGATTGCCATTCCCAGACCAGTTCCCTGGACTCTGGTTGTCCGGTGGTCATCCGCGCGGCTGAACGGCTCAAACATGATTTTCTGGAATTCCGGTGACATACCGATCCCATTATCCTCAATCGTAAATTCATAGCATCCAAGTTCTGAAAATCCATTTGGCTTTTCCTCTATGGAAAAAATAATATTCCCGCCATCCGGTGTATACTTGATCGCATTACTCATCAGATTCACAAATACCTGCTGAATCCTCAAGCTGTCACCACAGACAGCCTCATGTTCAATATGATTGATGTGTATATCAAAATTATGTTTATGTTCATCAAGCACCGGTTTCGTAAGTGTAATAAGATTATCTACCAGCTCTGACAGATTGAAATCTTCCTGTGCCAGTGTCATTTTTCCACTTTCAATGCGTGCCATATCCAATACTTCATTGATCAGCCCCAGCAGATGGCGGCTTGATTCTGTGATCTTGCCGAGGCATTCAATGACTCTGTCCTGGCTCTCAACATTTGCTCCTGCGATTGCTGTCAGACCCACAATCGCATTCATTGGTGTCCGGATATCATGGGACATATTGGAAAGGAATTCTGTTTTCGCACGATTTGCATTTTCTGCGGACCGGTAAGCCTCTTTCAGTGCCTGACGGGATTCAATCTCTGCTTTCTTCTCCTGTGTCACATCCATGGATGCCAGCAATACCTTTTCCAGCTTTCCATTCTTCCATTCCAAGGGAATATAAGAAGCGATTTTATAAGTCTTTTCATCCAGGCTGCAATACTCAAACTTATAAATATCATTTTCACTTTTCAGTTTTTTCCGAATATTATCCGGGGCTATCAGGATATCTATAACTTCCAATGGTTCCAGTGTCTTATATTTTTCAAGAACCTGCATCTGAAAATCATGATAAAATCCCAGAGGTTTATATATCATCTGTCCATTCAGATTGTAGAATTCATATCTGTCATTTTCCAGATCACAGACAACAAAGCGGTCAACCAGACGCACTATGCTCTGGATCAGCTGCTCCATGGAAGCATTATCTGCTGCCATCTGCAGATGCCGTGCGCTCTCTACCTTTGTCTCTGTGATATCACGTAGAAAGATCATGGCATATTCTGAATCCTCTATTTCGCCACGTATGACCACATTGCGGACCCATCGTTCTTCTCCATTCAGAGTGATACGGCACTCTAAAGCCAATTCGGTTTCCAGCCCCTTCAGCCTTTCTGCAATATAACCACGGTCGTAAAAAGAGGATACCGCCTTCTTATCTGTCTCCACAACATAGGAATCCACAAAATGCCGGATCAATTCATCCCACGTATGACTCTGTTCAAAGACGGTCATCAGGGACGGTTCAACCTTAAAGGTATCAAAAGTATTCGCTTCCAGATTCACATAATACTCGCACAAATCTGCTTTCGTAAAAGCCCGGTGGAAAGCAGCAGATTTTTGTGCCTGCATGATTTCTTTTTTCTCCCCATCAATGTTAATAAAAATCCCGGCAATCCTGCTGGCAGAACCATCCAGACGGCGTATTACTTCTGCCGATGCCCGAAACCACTGGTATTGATTATCCTTCATTCTCATACGATACTCTACCTGGTATTTTATCTGGTTCGTCTTATCCTTAATTGCCGCCTGAAGCTGCACCATTACTCTTTCTTTATCCTGTGGATGCAGAAGATCTGACCAGGATTCCAGTTTATTCGGAAAGTCCAGGGTGTCATGATAGCCAAGCATTTTTCGAAATTCATGACTCCAGTTTGCATTCACAATCTCACTGTTTTCGTCACAGTCAAAATACCAGAAGCCGGAACAGATAGCCTCATTGAGCAGTGCCAAATTTATATGATCCCAGTTGACCTGTACGGACATAACCCAGATCTGTCTGCCCGCCTCATCTGTCGCATCCTCTTTACAAAGCCGTACATTATTCACTGTACCGTCTGCTGCAAGGATCTGTGCTTCCCCTGTTCCGTGAAGCTGCAAAAAACGGTCTCGCTCCAGTATATCTTCCTCGTCATAAAAGAAATTTCTCAATGAGCCTTTTGTCTGTTCCATGAAAGTATCGAATGTATATCCTGTACTATGCAACAGCAGATTATCCACAGACAAAATAGACAGGTTTTGGTCATAAGATCCTGTCATTATACCTACCCCGCCATTATTTTCCAGTGTTTTCTGTACGGCCTGTGACATGGCCTGTGTCTGCCCCGTTACAGTCTCACCTAAGGAATATATTTTGTCTTCATAATTTTTCATTTTATAAAAGTCCTCTCTCCGTCTTATGCCTTCTTCATCCTGCTTTTATCTGTATACAGAAAACCTGTCCCTGCTAGTTTCGTTACCCATTTTTGCATACAAAAAGGACATCTGCCAAAATCTGCCAGTGTCCCTACTATATTCTTTAAAATCACACATCTATATAGTATAAAAGGTATCGGAATCTCTTCTGTTCAAACATCTTTTCCATATATTATGATGATATGGAAACAGTGGCAACCGGCTGACATGGTCAAACTTTCTGACTTTAGTCCCTTCTGGCTTTGCGACCCTGCCTTTCAACAGGTTTGCCTTTAAAATAATTTTCATTTTTTCCAAAAATAAAATACCATGTGGTTTTTCTTACGTCAATAATATTTTGGTGGAAAATTTACATATATTTTAACCGAATCAAGTAACTCCCCTGTGGAGGTTACGAAAAGCAATAAGCAGTGGGTGAGGACCTCTCTATTCTTTTTAGTGCATGTTCAACAAAAATCCTTGATTTTACTGACTTTGCTGAACAGTTAATAAGTTACATATATCTACAAAATAGAGTTTTCTGGATATGAAGTGACTTCATGGAGTCCATTTCTGATGATTTTAGGTACAAGAAATAAAACGTCTTTGTTTCTTCTTATGAAGGCCTTCCTGTTTCCCAAATCCACCTACAGTAACTAACCTCTCATGTCTACCAGGATCACCATCCTCTGACGAGTCCTAAATTGTCGGGTAGAAACACCTATTACTAGGTATATCCCCCACAGATCCGTACGTGCCCAATTCAGGCATACGGCTCTTCACGACACTTATGCCTCAGATTATCCATATAGGCTCACGGCTGTATACCAGGTCTCTTATTTCGGCATAAATGCCTTCTGGCATGTATGGGATTGAATATCTCCCATCCACAACTAGTTTTGCGATTGTTTTCGGATCTTTTGAATCTGTTTTCTTTGGACTGTTATCATCAAGTTCCTTGATCTTCTTAACCGAGAATGGATTGACCATTACTAATCTTTTCTGATGATCATTTACATACTTCACAAACGCAAACCAGTAATGACCTGTTGGCTCGCAGCCGATCAGAACTGCAGTCTTTTTATTCTCAGTCTTAAGTGTCTCTGCCCAAAGGTTGAAAGAATTGAACCCTTCCAGATCGTTATGAAAAGAAAAAATACGTTTTGTAAGTTCGCGTCCTCTGTTATCAAAAGCTCTTGCATAATGTATCTGGCTTCCTATATCAACTCCGACAACCATTGTTGAATCTGTTACTTGCTCAATCTTTTCATTCTGTGTATAATTCATTTGGAACCTCCAGTGCTTGATTGTTTTGTTTACATCCGCCAAGATGCAACTCAATCATACCTTGAGGTTCTTTTTTATTCAATTGGCGCTTTTTATGAATTACAGGAATGCTCCTTTCAAGCATATTCAGCACTTATATATTGCTTCCCAAATATTTTAAAGAAAAGCGTACCACTATTTTAATGATACGCTCATCATTATTAAATCACTTCAAAATGCTTCAATGCATCCTTTATTGCTTCAACCTTCTCTGGAGTTGGATGCTTCCTCGGCTGTTTCAATTTCTCTACCGCATTAGGAGCATCGTACATCGGCAAGCCTAAATCTCTCTTTACCTCTGCAATATATGCGGTATGTACTTTGAAGCCGTATTTAGCTTCTATGTACTCCTTTATCATTTTGTAGGTCACTCGTTCTTTGGGCTTATAGCTTTCCGCTCTTTTAGCAATATTATCAAGTGGAACTTTTCCCTCACCCTCGCCAAACTCAACTTTTACGTTGATATGTCCGTCTGGCTTTTTGTGGGAAAGCAGTACTACCGTCTCCACATGCGGTGTCGTTTTTCACTGCTTTAACAGTACGCGAACCCGCATAGTTACTGAGTTTTTACACCCTTTGACAGGTTGCTAATATCTGCAATCATAAGGTTAAGACATGGCGTACAGACCGTTTGACTTTGTAAACGTGTGGCGGGTACGCCGATATTTTGTAACACTTTTATAATACAAAATTATTCTAAATACTGCTACCATATTTGGTAATATATCAGTACGCCGATTTGTTTTGGGCATTTTTGCGAATGGCATTAACACCCTTTCAATGTTCACTTTTATTGAAACCGATATTTTCCTTTTCCATGTCCTGTTACAGGTACGATTACCTCACTATCAACCAACAGTTTTATTAACTTGGAAGCTCTTGATGGCTTTAATCCAGTAATTTCTTCAACTATCGTTCTTCCGAAACAATTTTCTTTTCCACATTTTGAAAATATTTCTACTGTATGATTTATTGTTTTTTCTGAAATCGTATCTGAGAAAGAAAGTAATTTATTTCGAATGTCCACTTTTGTGCTTTCAATGTCCACTTCTCCACTCTTAATGTCCACTTTTACTCTTTCAATGTCCACTTCTTCTGTATATACTTTTGCCATGGATGCCGTTCTCCTTTATCTGATGTTCCTATTGTAACGCAAAGATAAAGAAAAAGCGAATCAGGCAGACAGGGTATTCGTCATTTTTACTAATAGATGAATACTCTGAAAACCTCAAAAAACTATTAGTTTTTCGGGCTTTTCAGAGTACTTATCCACAAGCCCTGTAAAGGGGCCTGAAAGTACTCCTGAATAAATGAAGGCAGCGGAATTATGAAAAGTGGATAACTCTTTTTCGGGACTTATGATGATTGGAAGATGTTTTTTTATTTTCTCTGTTTTGCACA
>NZ_QJHD01000011.1:0-118520 GCF_003184505.1 Blautia sp. BCRC 81119
CATTTCATGCGCCTCGCCTACAATCTCAACCGAGCGTTTCCCGACATCGCCTTCCGCAACACCTTTCAGCCGCCCGCCCTGATGCTTGATGTCCTCAACCTCGAGTTCCAGCAGCGCGGCCAATTCGCTGGGGAGCATCCCGTCACGCTGCTTGTTGCTGTCCTTCATGGCCTGTACCGCTTCGTGGTCGGTCATTTCACGGACGATAAAGGGCATTTCCTCCAGCCCCGCCAGTTCACTGCCGTGGGTACGGCGATGGCCTGCTACAATTTCATAGCCGTTTCCATCTTTCTCCGGGCGGGCAAGACCGGGAACCATTACACCGTTTACGCGGATAGAAGCAACGATTTCCTGCATCTTCGCATCGTCCCGTACCTTAAAGGGGTGCGGACGGAATGTGTGAAACGGATGAACCTCGGAAAGTTTCAGATAAACCAGCTTGCCTTCCTCAACCGGGCGGGGCGGTGTGGTCGGCTCGGGAGCCGTCTGTTCCGCAGCAGCAGTTTCCTTCGGTGCCGTATCCTGTGCGGGCTTAATGGGCTCCTTGGCATCCGGGGCCTTTCCGTCACTTCGGGACACTTTGTCTCGTTTGGACGGCTTGGGCTTGTCAGGGGCCGCCTTATCCGCCTTGGGTGGGCGGCCCTTGCGGGCCCCAGCCGATTTCTCCGCTTTCTGATTTTCAGTCGCGGCCTTTTCCGCTTTCGGCGGACGGCCACGGCGCGGCTTTTTCGGCTCCTCCGTATTGGCGGGCTGCGGTGTTCCTCCGGGGGCTGCTGCCTCCGGTATTTCTGGAGTTTCCGCCTTTTCGACTTCGGCGCGGGCGTTCTGCCTCTTTTCCGCCATAAGCTCATTGATTTTGTCAAAGGACACAACCACATCGCCGGGCTCAGGTATGGCAGGCCCGGTCTGTTCCTGCCGGGGCTCAGACGCTGCGGCCTGTTCGGGTGTGGTGATAGGCTCGGCGGCCTCCGGGGAAATATTCTCCGCAGGGCCAGTATTCAATTTTTCATCGGCCATTTACGATCCTCCTTTTCGTTAAAGTTGCACAAATTTGAACGCTAAAATTTTGTAGTTATTTTTGTGCCTCCTTTCCGTCTATCCACGCAAAAAAACCGCCCGTTTTTCATGCCGGACGGCTTTTTGCGTAATGTGATAGATCAAATATTATTTTTTCTGGTTTGTAGACTCCGAAAAGCCTTGTATTTACAGTGTTCCTAATAGGAAGTAATCATAGGAGAAGGGTGTGTAATTGGTGCAGGGAGTGTTGTAACAAAAGATATTCCGCCGTATAGTTTGGCAGTTGGAAATCCATGCCGGGTCATTCGAAAAATAACTGAGAAAGATCATATGCCAGATGGAATTGAAAAGAATTAAAAATTTGCATTGATGATAAGCAGTTCATCTGAATAAAGAAAATAAAATGATCACAATTAATAACGCCGATGCAGGATTTTTATAATCCTATATCGGCGTTTGTTGGGTTACAAGAGAATGTATTTTACACTTATTTTCCAAATGTATTGCTGGATTTAGCAGCAGCTTTAGCTGCCATGGTGTTAGTGGACTCAAATAAGGAAGTTGTCGGTGCGACCGGACACATCAGTACCCGTCCTGTTCCACGATAAACATTTACCAGACCCTCTCCGCTAACTGCAGATCCGACAAGTGTTTTTGTAGATCTTTCTACGGTAAATTCAAGATTTGATGACCAGCATACAGCAAGGTTTCCATCAATTTTCAGTTCATCATTTTCCAATATGACTTCAATCAATTCATCTTCGGGAACATTAGACTCCAGTGCAGCTACACCATTTCCCTGCAAACTCAGATTAAACAGACCTTCGCTACCTAATACTGCTGATGAAAGGTTCTTTCTGGCTACAACTTTACTTTTTACATTTGCATCACAAGCCAGGAACATGCCATCTTCAATTGTCATTCCGGCTGGTCCCCATTTGCCAATGTCTGCAAGGATAATATATTTGTATGTCGGTTCTAATACCAGATAGCCTTCACCAACATATTCCGGTTTAACTGCGGTTTCTTTTGTAACCGCACCCTTGAGTGCCTTTCCAAGGAAATCTCCGATACCTTTTACACCAGATGTGGCTTGTACATTACCACCCATCCATTGCATGGCACCAGCCTGGATAACAGCTGAATGGTCTTTATCAATATCAATAACAACCTGTCTTCTTCTGACATGCATTTTACTCATGAAATACTCATTCATTGCATTCATAGGTGAAACGCTGGCATCCTGCACATATTCAAGCACATGGAAGTTTTCGATACTTTTCGCATATTTTCTGTTTTCATTTTGCAAGTTTTCAATTCGCATAGCATAATCTCCCTTTTAATAATAATTTATGATGTTGCTCGGATATGCTTATTATAAAAGAGGCAGCATAGATAGGAAACAATTCGTGCAGAGAAATATAAAGACAGAATTCTCAAAATTCGAGAAATATAAAGATGCAATTCCTCATGGTGGATGTGTATTATGAAAAATAAATTTGTTATAGTGACAATATCAACAAAAAAACAGAATATAAATGGGGTGATCAGATGGAAGCGGCACAGCGAATTCGATTAATCCGGATAATAGAAAAGATGGAGAAAAATCCGGCATTCAGTAATAAGCTTGGCATAAAGAACACATCTGAATATTTAGCAGAAAAAGAACAGAAAAAATGAAAGATACATATAAGAATGAGTTTCAGAAGGAGTAAAAAAATGTTATCGTTATTATTTGCAATTTGTATGATTTGGTTTGTTGGAAAATTTTTTGCTTTTGGGTTAAGAGCATCCTGGGGAATTATGAAATTACTTTGCACAGTTATTTTCTTCCCGGTGATATTGATTGGTATGGTTGTAGGTGGACTGATGTACATTGCTTTTCCATTGTTGATTGTCGGCGGCATTATAGCATTGGTGACGTCACATTCATAATCGATCAGGAGGAGAAAACGAATGGGATATGATATTGAAAAAGAAAAAAGAGAAGCAATTGAAGCTGGACGTAGAGCTTTGAACAGTCTTCAGGCAGCAAAAGAAAATTTAAACAGTGCAAAGAACTGGGGACTGGTAGATATGTTTGGCGGTGGTTTTTTCACTACGATGCTAAAACATTCTAGAATTGATCAGGCCAAACGGAATATGGAACAGGCAAAGTATGATCTTCGTAATTTCAGTAGAGAATTAAATGATGTAAACATGGTATGTAACTTGAATATCGATACTGGAGATTTTCTTTCTTTTGCGGATTATTTTTTTGATGGATTTGTTGTGGACTGGGTGGTCCAGGATCGAATCAATAATGCAAAAAGACAGGTAGAAGAAGCTATTCGAAGAACAGAAAGTGTCGTCAATCAATTACAGCGTATGTAAAGGAAAAGGCAATGAGTCAGAAATGGTTCATTGCCTTTCGTTGCGTTATGGCTTATTTTAATTTTTCTTTTTTGGCATTTAAGAGCTCAAGATTCTTGGTGAAGGCGCTTTCTCCGGAACCTTGATACCAGCTTTGCGGATCATAGCATCAAAATTTTGTTCAATTATATGCAGGGTATTCTGTTGCTTCTGGAGATCCTGCTTTTCTTTTTTTGCTGAGGACAGTTCTTCTTCCAGTTCCATCTGTTGGCGCTGCAGTTTTTCAGCCGACGGAAGTTTGTGAATACCAAATTCTGAGCACGTATGATGTCACGACAGGCCCGATAGACTTCACAGTATTTCTGAATTACTTGTTGATTTTGAATTGCCAGCCTCGTTTGTTGAATCTTATTATCGGTGGCATGAATGGAAGCCTCCAAATCTGCAACATGATTTTGGAATTCTTCGTAGTTTAGTTGGCAATTAAAGGCCTTTAATCAGCGTTTAATCTGCCATAGGACCCAATTATCCCCGCCATAGAACCAGTTGGTTGTCGGGATTTTCACACAGCCATTTATTGTAAGATGATAACATCAAAAAAGAAGAAAAATCCAAGGAGGACTGGCAGATGAAAGGTTATAACACAAGGTCAGTATGGATAATATCAGCAGAAATAAGGTATCTGCTGTCGGAACAGAAAAAGTTTCAAAATAAATCAAAAAATATTGATGAAGTCTACCAATCAGTGTTTTTTCGTTGTATAATGTTTTTGTCGTACAAGGTCACTTTCCTTTGTAATGTTTTGGGTCAAATTCATTATACATCAGAAAGTCCTGTACGATATTTTTTTATGAAAAAGTTGTAAAGTGGTGTTAGATAATAAAATATTGGAACAATGAAAGAGGAACAGGAAATATTTGAGCGAATTGTTATGACGAGAAAGATTTCTGGTCAAGATAGATAAGAATTAGAGTACAGGAGAAAGTAAATGGTAAAACAAATAGTAAGAGATGTTTTCTTCTTAGGCCAGCCATCTGAACCGGCCACGAAAGCTGACATCCAGGTTGGAAAGGATCTGCAGGATACGCTGCAGGCGAACAGAGAACGTTGTGTTGGTATGGCGGCGAACATGATTGGTGTAAAGAAGAATATCATCATTGTGAATATGGGATTCATAAATGTTGTGATGTTCAATCCGGTGATTGTTTCAAAACGTGACATGTATGAGACAGAAGAAGGCTGTCTGTCGCTGGATGGTGTTCGTAAGACGACCAGATACCAGGAAATAGAAGTAGAGTATTATGACTTCAAATGGAAAAAACAGCGCCAGAAATTGTCAGGATGGACAGCACAGATTTGCCAGCATGAAATTGATCATTTGTCTGGAAAGATTATTTAACCGCATGCGGATTGCGAATATTCGCTTGACTCAAAGCGGATTGTGAGGTGACGGATATGCTGAAAAACGTACTGATCGTGGTGGATGATATAGAAAAATCCATAGAGTTTTATAAAGACTTATTTGGACTGCAAGTGATTCTTAAGAATGAAGGTAATGTGATCTTATCGGAGGGACTTGTTTTGCAGGATGCCGACGTATGGGGGAAAACATTGAATGAAACTTCTACGCCATTCAATAACATGATGGAATTGTATTTCGAGGATTTTGATATAGATGGATTGCTTGCAAAATATGAATCCGGTAAGTATTTCGTCCGATATGCCACTGAACTAACAGAACTTGCAGGTGGGCAGAAGCTTGTAAGGCTGTATGATCCGAGTGGTAATCTCATCGAGGTTCGTACGCCATTTATGTGTAATTAAAGGAGAAGATATGCAGATTTTTGTTGATGCAGATGCCTGTCCGGTAATTGGTATTGTTGAAAAAGTTGCAAAAGAGCACAGTGTTCCTGTAACGTTGTTGTGTGATACCAATCATGTGTTATCTTCTGATTACAGTGAAGTGATCGTAGTTGGAGCCGGAGCAGATGCCGTGGATTATAAACTGATCAGCATTTGCCATAAAGGCGATATTGTTGTATCACAGGACTACGGTGTGGCTGCAATGGCATTAGGAAAAAATGCGTATGCGATTCATCAATCCGGGAAATGGTATACCAATGAAAATATTGACCAGATGCTTATGGAACGGCATCTGAATAAGAAAGCACGAAGGGCATCCGGAAAGAATCATTTAAAAGGACCACGAAAACGAACATCGGAGGATGATGAGCATTTTAGAGAATCCTTTGAGAAAATGATACATATGGCAATGGATAAGGAGAATTGATTTGAACGTACAGATTTTTGGGACAAAGAAGTGTAATGATACAAAGAAAGCAGAACGTTTCTTTAAGGAACGTGGGATCAAGTTTCAGTTTATTGATATGAAAGAAAAGGGCATGAGTAAGGGCGAATTTAATTCAGTTGCCCAGGCAAATGGTGGACTGGAAAATATGATCAACTGGGAGGGCAAGGATAAGGATCTGCTTGCGCTCATTAAGTATATTGCAGAGGAAGATAAACTTGAGAAGGTACTGGAAAATCCGCAGGTGATTAAGACACCGGTTGTCCGTAATGGAAAACAATCCACTCTTGGATATCAGCCGGATATCTGGAAGGCGTGGAAGTAAGAAACAGGATGTTTTACCATGTATGAGGAAGAAGAAAATCGCTGGCGTTGTTCCTTCCGGTCTGATGGAAAATGGATCAATGTAAACAAACTTCTGCAGACGTTTGGCGGAGGTGGACATGCTGCAGCAGCTGGTGTGCGCAAACGGACGAATGATGTTGAAAAATTCAGGCAGGAAATCCTTGAGCGGATTGTTATGATGAGAAAGTTTTTCGGGCAGGATAAATAAGAATTAGAAACAGAACACAGGAGAATCGTGAGGTGTAGAATGATGGAAAAGGAAAGAACCTATATTGCGATCGATCTTAAGTCATTCTATGCGTCTGTGGAATGTAAAGAACGAAATCGGGATCCTTTGACGACCAATCTTGTGGTTGCAGATAAAAGCAGAACAGAAAAGACAATCTGTCTTGCGGTATCGCCAGCATTAAAGTGTTATGGGATACCAGGAAGGGCTCGTTTATTTGAGGTTGTTCAAAAAGTAAAAGAAGCCAACAGCGCCCGCAGGTGGAAAGTGCCGAACAGAACTTTTATCGGAGCCTCTGATGACAGCACAGAATTAGATACCAATCCGGAACTGGAGATTGATTATATTGTTGCTCCTCCCCGGATGGCCCTCTATCTGGAATACAGCACCAGAATTTACAGTATTTATCTGAAATATATTGCGCCGGAAGATATTTTCCCGTATTCGATCGACGAAGTATTTATGGATGTAACGGATTATCTGCATACTTATAATATGACAGCAAGAGAACTTGCAATGACCATGATACAGGATGTGCTGAAAACGACAGGTATAACGGCAACTGCTGGAATCGGAACGAATATGTATCTGTGTAAGATTGCGATGGATATCGTGGCGAAGCACATTAAAGCAGATAAAGATGGTGTACGAATTGCAGAACTGGATGAAATGTCATACCGAAGGAAACTCTGGGGTCACAGACCACTTACTGATTTTTGGAGAGTAGGAAAAGGATATGCAAAGAAGCTGGAAGAATACGGGCTTTATACAATGGGAGATATTGCCAGATGTTCCATCGGAAAAGAAAATGAGTTATATAATGAAGACTTGTTATATAGGTTGTTTGGTGTTAATGCGGAGCTGCTGATCGACCATGCCTGGGGATATGAGCCCTGTACCATGGAAATGGTCAAGGCTTATAAGCCGGAAACGAACAGTGTTTGTTCCGGGCAGGTACTTCATTGCCCTTATGATTTTGAAAAAGCAAAATTAGTCGTTAAAGAGATGACAGACCAGATGGTTTTGGATTTGGTGGATAAGAAGCTTGTAACGGATCAGATCGTGTTGACGGTTGGTTATGATATTGAGAATCTGAACAATGCCGACAGGAGAAAGCAGTATCATGGAGAGGTTACGATCGACCGTTATGAAAGAAGAATTCCGAAACATGCACATGGAACGACCAATCTGAAACGACAGACTTCCTCAACCAAGATGATAACGGATGCAGTAATAGAGTTATATGACAGAATCGTTGACAGAAACCTGCTTGTCAGAAGAATCAATATCACAGCGAACAGGCTTGTGGATGAAAGTTCTGTCAAGAAAGAAGAAGTATATGAGCAGCTGGATCTTTTTACGGATTATGAGGCGCAAAGGAAAAAGCAGGAAGAGGAAGAGGCTGCGCTGGATCGCGAAAAACGTATGCAGGAAGCAATGCTCAGTATCAAAAAGAAATTTGGAAAAAACGCTGTACTGAAGGGGATGAATCTTCAGGAAGGTGCAACCGCCAGGGACAGAAATGAACAGATTGGCGGTCATAAGGCGTAAAGGAGTTGAAAGCGGATGAAAAATAATTCTTATGACGATATCATTAATTTACCGCATCCGGTCTCTAAGAATCATCCACAAATGCCACTTCGGGATCGGGCAGCGCAATTTGCTCCTTTTGCAGCCCTGACCGGACATGATGCTGCGATAAAGGAAACGGCAAGATTAACCGATGAAAGATTGGAACTGAGCGAGGAAGCGATTGCTCAGCTGAATGAAAAAATCAATATAATCAGAAATAATATCGGTATAGAACAGAAAGTATCGATAACTTATTTTATTCCCGATGCAAAAAAAGCAGGCGGCTCCTATGTTACGTGCTCTGGTATTGTAAAAAAGATAGACGAATACGAGCATACCATCATTATGACGGATCAAACGGTTATTCCAATCGAGCAGATAAGTGATATTAAATGTGAAGAGTGGTAAATGTGAAAAATGTTTCACTGGTGTTGATTTACTGTTTATAGTATTTCGCAACATCGTTTTTGAATTTTTCAAAAAGAGGATAATAAATATTTATAATGTCCTGAAATTTCTCTGCGGCGAAAGTACCATCGTAATCATGAGACAAATGATTTCTGGATTTCAGCATTTGCAGCCAGGTGTCATCATCAATAATACCATTGGTAAATGCCTGCTGCAGAGTTTCGCGTGGAGAGCCAACTGCAAAATCAAGAATTCCCATTTTTTTGATCAGAATATCTTTCATAACTTTCCAGGAGATGTCGAAAGTAAGACTGAAATTGAGAACAGTTCCTTCGAGAACAAAATCGGTCTTGGGGTCGGCTGTTTTGCTTTTTGCAAGATTGGAGAGACTTTTACAGAAAGTGTTATAGCGGTTAATAAATTTGTTTTCCATATTTTTTTATATCCTCCAATAAATACTCATTTTTTATACTGTCAAAGTCAAAAATATCAATTTTCCTTAGCGTTTCAATCTTCTGAAGATCATCTTCTAACTGCATTAGCTTATCACAGCCGTATACTACAAAATCAATATCACTGGTGGGGGTTGCAGTGCCTGTGGCGAAGGAACCGAATAAATCAAGGCGTTTTACGTTATTTTTTTTGCAAATCATGGTTACTTTTTCGATGATTTCGGAAATTGGCATTACGTTCATGATCCACTCATGTCCTCCTTTACTTGGAAAATTCTGATAAAAATATGATAGCAGTTTCTATAGATTAATTCAACTTTAAAGACACTGACTGCGGTTGGTGTTATTCTATAGTCGTAATCCTTTTGTGGCGTTATGGATTATTTTAATTTTTCTTTTTCGGCATTTAAGAGTTCAAGATTGAGCCCTTGTTCTCCGGCTGTTTTATCTACCCAAAGATTCAAAGAGTCTATGGCTAAAGAAATTTCATCAAGTTTTTTACTGATATAAGCAAAATCTTTCATTTCATCATCGCTGATCTTACCGTCACGGGCAATCTGGATTAGACGACCGGTAAGAGGGTTGATTTCATTTAAACTGGCAATTGTCTCCAAAATGATATTTGACAGATCGGTCATTTCTACTTCTGGAACATAACGATAGCCGATTTCGCATTTGTGAGAGCAATAGTAATTGCAAAGATCTGGTCTTTTATAGGCATCTGCCATCTGGAGGATATCATAAGGCGTAGGTTCTTGTGTTTCATATTCAAATTTTTCAATTTTTGAATCAGAGACAGCATCCATTCTTTCACTGGCCTCTGCTCTTGTAAGTCCTGCCGCTTCTCGGCAAAGCTGGTAAATTGTTTTGTTTTCCCTGGTGGATTGTTTACCCATGAGAATTTCCTCCTCGTATATCGCTAAACTTGCGGATTATTTATGTTCCAGGCCGCATGTTGAGCATGTATTTCTTATATGAATTTTATTATACATAAATTATGAACTAACAACAAGTAATAGACTTTGTAAAATTACCTATTTTATAAATCATTTCACGGGAATTTTTTACAATTAAATAATCCATTCCAAGGAAAAGCCAGCCCAGCTATTCATTGGAAAGACCATAGAAAAGACAGGTTCAGATACACTGATTAACCTCAGTATGTCCGGAACTGTTTTTTTGTTGCTATCGTTACTTTCGGGTGTCTTTGCCACGCTTGCTTCCTGGAGATTTCAATGACAACCCTTCTCCCATAAGGTATAATAAAGCAGAGTATTTTGTTTTGCTCACCACGAAACGAGAGGGAGATCTACATTAATGGATGCGAATGTGATCAATGAATTGAAAAGCGGCTTAAATGCCGCTTATATAAATGGTTCTGTGGCAGCAAATCTGGCGTATAAGCCAGTATTTGTGTCGAATAATCCGGAAGATGGGAAGAAAGTTATTTCATCTGTGGAGGATGAATTGCTGCGCTGTGATCAGTTTCAGATCAGTGTTGCATTTATCACGATGGGTGGTGTGACACCGCTCCTGCAGACGTTAAAAGGGCTTGAGGAAAAGGGCATTAAAGGATAGATTCTTACGACCAATTATCTGAATTTCAGCGAACCGAGAGCACTTGAGAAACTCAATGGATTGAAAAACATTACGTTGAAAATGTATGACGTGCATCAGAACTTAGAAGTAGGAGATATGGTGCAGGAGAGGGTGATACGGAGAGATACGAATATGAGTGCCCTTGCGGGAAAGGAAAAATCATAGAAGAACATGATAATATTCCTGGATTTCGTGATCATGATGTTTGGATAAGTTGTGATGAATGTTCCAAAATATACATTGGATACTTCAAAAGGAGTTCGCGGTTGGGAATTAGTGGAGAAAGAATAAATATGGGAAGATTAAAAAGCTGGATCCTAACGACATTTTATAAAAATGAGCTGCTTGCGATACAAAAAGAATATGAACGTAAGGTAAAGGAAATTAACTATGAAGCTCAAAAGAAAACGAAGCTGATTGATACAGTTCATAGAGTGTTTCGTGAACCTAATCATGTGATTATTGGAGTAGAAACTAATAAAATGGGGGATGAGGTTCTTGTTGTTCAGTGGATACATAGCAATGATATATGGATTATGCTATACAACGACAAATATAAAGCCTGTAGCAATCATCCTAGAATTATGGCTACTTATGAGAAGCCTTACGGAGAAGCTGAGTATATTCATATAGATGATATTATGGTAGAAGATAAAGAGATAGGTAATGGATCAATCCTTATGGAATATTTCCTTAAATACTGTAAAACGACGCCAGCAAAATATATATCGGGTAGTTTATCGTCTGTAGATTCAGATCATTTTGATAGATCAGAACATTATTATCAAAAGCATGGATTTAAAGTTGAATTTTATGAAGGGCGAAAATCCGGTAGTATTAGGTATGACATGAATGACAAGAAAACAAGGAATAAATTATAATATTGATACAAGAACGTATGTTCGATATAATAACTCTAGGATCGCCAAATTATCACAACTAAAAACATATCTCTACCTTTCGGGAATACCCCTCATTTCAGGTATATCCTGTCAAGAAAGATGAAGATATTGTTTTATGACTTTGGTTTCCTGAGGCCACACAGTTCAGAAAGTGTATCTTTTTTAGAATTCCTTTTTGTAGATACTTTCTGATTTTTTTCACCTTAGAGGGTGGCTAAGGCTGTCATTTCCTGTTCCGTAGTTATATCAAGATATACCATCGTTGTTTCTACGGAGGAATGACCGAGAAGAAATGAAATCTGAATACTACGATGACATTTTGAACGGGAACATGAGCTTCTCATCCTCATGTGCTCAATCAGGGTATCCGTATTGTTTTGTAAATAAGTTACATCTATAATGCTTTTTTCAGAAATTGTAGGAAACATTATAAATGAATATGATGGTAGGCAACATATAAATGCAAACAATATCTCCACCTTTTTTATCTGGAAGTGTGTTAAACACAGGATAATTCAAAAAAAGTGTTGATATGTTTGGGGTTGTGATAATTTGATAAATTTTAGAAAAGGTTACAGATTGACACCTGCTGTCAACCAAAGTTACAATTCATAGTGTTGAGAGCGCTTATCAATGAACTTATGATAAGAAAGGATACAATTTTATGAATGGATTAAAATTTATAAGAACAAGATGCAATATATCTTTAAATGAGTTGGCAGATATTTTGGATGTAAGTCGACAGCAGGTAAGTGCCTGGGAAAACGGTGTAAAGCCTATTTCTCAGAAAAGATTAAACCAGTTATCGAAGTATTTTGGTGTTGACGAAAAATATTTTCTGGATATATCAGAAGATGATAAAGAGTTTATTGTTTCCAAAGCTCTATATCGCCGTCAGGACAATGAAAAAGAGATATATTGTTTTGTAAAACAGGGAGAGATGGAAGATGATTTCAAGTATAGACCGTTTTCGTATCCTAATTTTGAGGAATCATTAGATGAACAAATGATTCGTGCGAAGAAAAAGAACAAAGATACAATAGAAGGAATACAGGAAGCAATGAGGTATTTTGGCAAGCCAGATAAGATTATTGAGGAGATTTCTGCAATTAATCGCGGCTGTAAGGTTTATGATGCACTTACAAAGTATTTGAGACAAATGCCAAAAGAGGCTCCGGGAACAATTATTTTGTATTATAATATGGTCAGAAATGTTCTTTTTTCGCTTCTGATTGCCAATGGACTGATGAGTAAGGAAGAACTTGAAAAAGAATTTGAGCATAATATTGGAAGTAAATTGTATGATGATATGGAATGGATCTATGAACAAGCTGATATTTTCAAAAAGAGATATGATTATAAAGTGAAACTGGTTGAAGAACAAAGGATTAAATTCCAAAAAGAGGAATAGAAAATGAAAAGTGAAAAAACAGGTACCTCAATGAGTAGAATTGAAAATACAAGATTAATATCCGCAGTTTATTGTGACTGTAAAAAGTGTTTTCATTCTGTAAATAAAAATGGAATGCTATATTGTAAATATTATGATCTTTTTTCACCTATAAAGAAAAAATGCGCCAGATATTCGTTCCTTGATAAAGGGAAAAAGAAAAGAATATTGCCGAAAGAGAAACCCAAAAGAGTAAAAAAGGAACCTACGTTTCCATGGGAAACCCCGTAAAATGTATCTGATAATTTGCAGAAAGAGTAAAAAATGGAAGATAAATCAGTGGTAGCTCAAAGATCGATTAGATATTTGGATGATAAAGTTTCTTTGTTAAAGAGAAATCAAAGCTGATGGAGGATAATCGTTATGATCAGAAAGATGCAGAACATAGATATTAATAGAGTTGCTGACATATGGTTGAAAACCAATTTAAAAGCGCATGATTTTATTCCTGAGCAATATTGGACAAGTAATTATGAATTAGTGAAAGAAATGATGTCACAAGCGGAAGTCTATGTGTATGAAGATGATAAAATGATTCAAGGTTTTGTCGGATTAAGTAACGAATACATGGAAGGTATTTTTGTTTCTGATGAAATGCAGTCATGTGGTATAGGTAAACTTTTATTAGAGTATATCAAGAATAAAAAAGCTAGATTGCGATTAAACGTATACCAGAAGAATGCCAGAGCCATCTCTTTTTATCAAAGAGAAGGGTTCGATATTCAATGCGAAGGATTCGATGATGCTACTGGTGAAAAAGAATACACAATGTTGTGGCAACAGAAATAGAAAGCGGATTTTTGGGGAGGATTTTATATGGAGTTTAACAATAAGGTAGTGATTGTGACGGGAGGCGCGCAGGGCATTGGAAAGACCATTGCAGAGGAATTGCCTTTATGAAAAAGCATAAATATAATGACAACACCCAAAAGAAAGGAAGAAGTAATCATGTATAAAAAATTAATGACATGCCTGGAAAGCGTAAGAAAGAAAATTGATTTCAAACCAGAAGTTGCACTGATCCTTGGATCCGGACTTGGAGATTTTGCGGATGGAATTCAGATTGAACAGACCATCGACTATACGGACATCGAGGGATTTCCGGTTTCTACTGTAAAAGGACATAAGGGACGTTTTGTGTTTGGGTATGTGGAGAAAACACCGGTTGTAATCATGCAGGGACGTGTTCATTATTATGAAGGATACGCAATGTCAGATGTTGTTCTTCCAACGCGTCTTATGGGAATGCTCGGTGCGAAAAAAATCCTTCTCACTAATGCAGCAGGAGGAGCTAATCCTTCCTATAAACCGGGAGATTTCATGATGATCACAGATCACATTACAACGGGAGTTCCAAGCCCTCTGATAGGACCGAACATAGATGAGCTGGGAACCAGATTTCCGGATATGAGTGAGGTATACAGCCGCCGTCTTCAGGATGTGATCCGCAAATGTGCAAAAGAATGTGACATCAAACTTCAGGAAGGTGTTTATGTACAGTTTACAGGACCAAATTATGAGACTCCTGCAGAAGTAAGACTTGCACAGAGATGGGGTGGAGATGCAGTTGGAATGAGCACCGCATGCGAAGCTATGGCTGCCCGGCACATGGGAATGGAAATCTGTGGAATTTCCTGCATCACAAATATGGCAGCAGGAATTTCCCAAAAAGAGCTTAACCATAAAGAAGTGCAGGAAACAGCAGACCGCGTAGCGAAATCCTTCAAGGAATTAGTAACAAAAGTTGTTGTAAATATGTAAGATCCATAAGTAAGACATCAGAAAGGAGACAAAAATTATGAAGAAATATAAGAGAATATTTACTATTGTAATAGACTCCTTTGGGGCAGGAGAAATGCCGGACGCAGCCCAGTACGGGGATGAAGGAACAGATACTATGGGACATATTTCCCAGAATGTAGATGAATTTACGATTCCAAACCTTCAGAAGCTTGGAATTGCAAATCTTCATCCGTTGAAACAGGTTGCAGCAGTGGAGCGACCAATGGGTTATTATACATTTTTAAAAGAAGCCAGTACCGGAAAAGATACTATGACAGGACACTGGGAAATGATGGGGCTTCACATCACAAAACCGTTTAAGACTTTTACAGAGACCGGATTTCCAAAAGAGCTGATCGATGAGCTTGAGAAGAGAACGGGACATAAAGTAATTGGAAACAAGAGCTCCAGCGGAACAGAGATCCTGGATGAACTGGCTGAGGAAGAAATCGCTACCGGTCATATGATCGTTTACACATCTGCTGATTCTGTATTGCAGATCTGCGGAAACGAGGAGACTTTCGGACTGGATGAACTGTATCGCTGCTGTGAGATCGCCCGTGATATCACCATGAGGGATGAGTGGAAAGTCGGACGTGTTATTGCAAGACCTTACCTTGGCAAGAAAAAAGGTGAGTTCAAACGTACCAGCAACCGCCATGATTATGCACTGAAGCCTTACGGAAAAACTGCGCTTAATGCATTGAAGGATGCAGGTTATGATGTGATCTCCGTTGGAAAGATTTTTGATATTTTTGACGGCGAGGGACTGACAGAGTCCAATAAGTCAAAAAGTTCTGTTCATGGAATGGAGCAGACAATTGACATTGCGAAAAGAGAGTTTGAGGGGCTTTGTTTTGTAAATCTTGTAGATTTCGATGCTCTTTGGGGACATCGACGCAATGTAAAGGGATATGCAGAGGAACTTGAAAGATTTGATGTAAAACTTGGTGAACTTCTTGATGAGCTTCGTGAGGATGATCTTCTGATCATTACAGCTGACCACGGAAATGATCCGACACATACAGGAACTGATCACACAAGAGAAAAAGTACCATTTTTTGCTTATTCTCCATCCATGGAGGGATACGGAAAACTGAAAGATCAGAATACTTTTGCAGTAATCGGTGCAACGATCGCAGATAATTTTGAAGTTAAGATGCCGGAGGGAACAATTGGAAGTTCTCTTCTGGATGAACTGAAGTAAAAGGAAGGTAAAATGGATAAAAAAGATATATTAAAAAAGGTGGATCACACATTACTTGGACAGACTGCAACATGGAATGATATTCGAGGAATCCTGGATGATGCCATGAAATATGAGGCTGCATCTGCATGTATTCCAGCTGCTTATGTAAAACAGGCAGCGGAATATGTAGCGGGAAAACTTCCGATTTGTACAGTGATCGGTTTTCCGAACGGATATAATACAACTGCTGTAAAGGTATTTGAAACAAAAGACGCCATTGCAAATGGTGCTTCAGAAATCGATATGGTTATTAACATCGGATTTTTAAAGGATGGAAGATATGAGGAAGTAGAGAATGAGATTCGTGCGATCCATGAAGCTTGTGATGGAAGAATCCTCAAAGTCATCATTGAAACATGCCTTCTTACCGAAGAAGAGAAAATTAAAATGTGTGAGATCGTTACAAATGCAGGAGCAGAATTTATCAAAACTTCTACCGGATTTTCTACGGCGGGAGCAACTTTTGCAGATGTAGAGCTGATGAAGAAATATATTGGAAAAAATGTAAAAGTTAAGGCAGCAGGTGGAATTTCATCTTTCGATGATGCAGAAAAATTTATCAGTCTTGGCGCAGAGCGTCTTGGAACAAGCCGTCTTATTAAGATCCTGAAAAATACGGACACTGGTGCAGGATATTAACACTGTGAAAGAGGACTGTCAAAGACAGGATTATACATAAATTATGAACTAACAACAAGTAATAGAATTTGTAAAAGTATCATTTCACATTTTTCTACCAGCTGTGGATAAAGGATGGACGGAATCTAAAAAATACGATAAAATCTGCATTAGAAATGCTGTTGTCGTGAAATTTACAAACGCTCGAAAAAGGAAAAATAAACATGGCAAAGAAAGATTTGCTATCCGGTACCGGCGTTAATTTATATAGGTGATATTATGAAAATTACTTACATTAACCACAGTGGATTTTTGGTTGAGACCAGAGACTGCTACTATATTTTTGATTATTACAAGGGTGAATTACCGAATCTTGACAAGGAGAAAGAAGTGATCGTTTTTTGCAGTCACTTCCATAAGGATCATTTTAACCCACAAATTTTTGGGATCCTTGATGATATGGGAATGACTTATCAGGCAATCCTGGCGAATGATATACGAAAAAGGAATCATTTGTCGGATATGAAGATCACATATGTTTATCATGATCAAGCTTATAGTTTGGATAATGAAACCAAAGTTGATACATTGCTATCTAACGATAGTGGTGTCGCATTTATTGTCAAAACAAAGGAAGGTACCATTTATCATGCCGGTGATTTAAACGACTGGTATTGGGATGGTGGGTCGAAAGCTGATAACCAGAGACTTACTTCAGCATATCGCGCGGCGATCAGGAAAATCAAGGGTATGCATTTTGACGCTGCATTTGTTCCCTTGGATCCGAGACAGGGAGATCACTATGCTGACGGGATCCTGTATTTCCTTAAAAATGTAGATTGCAATGTCATTTTTCCAATGCATTACTGGAATGATGCCAATGTAATTAAGCGGTTTATTACTGAATATCCGCAATATAAGTCACGCATTAGAAACACAGAATGTACAAAAGGAGAAGAAATTTCATGAGAGAAGGAGACGGGCATGGAGCACTTACGTTGTGTAGTTGAAAGAATTACATATCAGAATGCCGACAATGGCTACACGGTTCTGAAATGTGCGGTGAAGAATTACAGTGATCTTGTCACAGTAGTTGGCACGATGCCGGATACCCATGTTGGTTCTGTGCTGTCTCTGGAAGGTATGTGGAAGATGGATGCCAAATATGGGCGGCAGTTTTTGGTGGAGAAATTTGAAGAGACACTTCCTGCCACAGTATATGGAATCGAAAAATATCTTGGTTCCGGTCTGGTGAAGGGCGTTGGTCCAAAGTTTGCAAAAAGAATTGTGGAAAAATTCGGGAAGGATACACTGGATGTTATTGAAGAGACACCAGATGAACTGCTCAAAGTATCAGGTATAGGAAAAGTACGTGTAGACCGGATCAAAACAAGCTGGCAGGAGCAGAAAGAGATCAAGAATATCATGCTTTTTCTGCAGAGTCATGAGGTCAGCACCTCTCATGCGACAAAGATTTTCAAGACGTATGGAAGTGAGAGCATTGCAATCGTAAAGGAGAACCCATACCGGCTTGCAGATGACATCTGGGGAATTGGATTTAAGACAGCGGATTCCATTGCACAGAAGATGGGGATTGACAAAGGCAAATTTGTCCGTCTGCGCAGTGGTATTTTTTATACATTGAATAAGCTGGCAGAAGCAGGTCATTGTTATACAACAAGAGAACAGCTGACTGGAAGGGCAAAGGAACTTCTGGAAGTGGAAGAACCGGAGCTGGAGATCACCTTGGATGAGATGATCCGCACGAATGATGTGATCAGAGATGAAGCAGAAGATCGGGAAGCAATCTATCTGCCCCCATATTATTTTTCAGAAAGTGGCTGTGCAAAGCGGCTGCTTCGGTTGATGTCCTGTGGAAAGAAGAAATCTGAGGATACGGAAGAAATATTGAAGAAAGTAGCAGCTTCATCAGAAATTACTTATGACGAGATTCAGTGGCAGGCGGTAAAGACAGCGGTTTCCTCTAAGGTCATGGTGCTGACCGGTGGACCTGGAACCGGAAAGACTACAACAACTCTGGGAATTATTTCTGCATATAAGCAGGCTGGATGTCAGATCATTCTTGCTGCACCGACTGGAAGAGCAGCAAAGAGAATGTCAGAAGCAACTGGAATGGAAGCAAAAACGATTCACCGGTTATTGGAATATAAACCTCCGGAAGGCTATCAGAAAAATGAAGAACATCCGCTGGAAGGAGATGTGCTGATACTGGATGAATGTTCCATGATCGATATTATGCTGATGTATAATCTTTTAAAAGCATTGCCGCAGCAGATGTCTCTGATTCTGGTAGGCGACATTGATCAGCTGCCAAGTGTCGGAGCGGGCAATGTTCTTAGAGATATTATTGATTCCGGATGTGTTCCTGTAGTTCGTCTGACACGGATTTTCCGTCAGGCACAGGGAAGTCGGATCATCATGAATGCACACCGGATCAATAGAGGGGAAGGCATTGATATGAGAGGTGGGAAAGATGCCGACTTTTTCTTTGCCACCAAAGAGAGTAATCAGGAAGTGTTGGATACTATCGTCCAATATTGTAAGACGAACCTGCCGAGATACTATCATGTAGATCCACTGCAGGATATTCAGGTGCTGACTCCGATGCAGAGAGGCGAATGTGGGGCAGTAAATCTGAACCAGGTGCTGCAGGAAGCCATGAATCCGTCAAAGATCTTTCTGCGGAGAGGAGGCACACAGTACCGGTTGAAGGATAAGGTGATGCAGATCCGGAATGATTACGATAAGGAAGTATTTAACGGAGATATTGGAACTATCACAAAAGTTGACGTGGAAGAACGGGAACTGACAGTTCTGTTTGATGAACGGGAAGTAGTCTATGATGTGACAGAGCTGGACGAACTGGCGCTTGCCTATGCAGTGACGATCCACAAATCCCAGGGAAGCGAATATCCAATCGTTGTCATGCCATTTACCATGAGTCATTTTGTCATGTTGCAGAGAAATCTCCTTTATACAGGTGTGACCAGGGCGAAAAAGATCCTGGTACTTGTCGGAGAGAAGAAAGCTGTGTATTATGCGATAAAAAATGAAACGACAACTGGCAGAAATACATGTCTGGCAAGACGTCTGCAGCCGGACAGCAAAGAAGCACAGGAAGTGAAGGCACAGCTTTTGAAAGAAGCAGTAGACGAGACCGCAAATGAGAACGGAAGCGACAGTAAGAAGATGATCGTCTATAAGGGCAGCATCCAGCCTTCTATGGCATGTGAGACACCGGCGGTTTATGAGGGAAATCTCTGGAAACGCCTGTCGCAGTCAAAGTTCAGAAGCAGTTTTTCCCTGAAGGCAAACGATCGGAGTTATGTATCAGAAAAGGGAATGGAGAAAGTACGTGAGCATGCCTGTGATTTTATCAGAAAGCGTCTTGCACCGGCAGAAATACCAAATGATGGAAAACAGACACCGATGAGAGGGCATCCGGTTTTTGTAGCCCAGCATGCCACAGCTACCTGTTGCAGGGGATGTCTGGAAAAATGGCATCGTATTCCGAAAGGACGGGAATTGACAGAAGCGGAGCAGGAATATATTGTAAATGTGATCATGGAATGGATCGGTCGGGAAATTCATTGAGAGAACGTCTCGGTTTTGGGGTCTGATTTCTATAGCCGTAATCCTTTAATATCTTTAATACGTGATAAGATCGTATTGCAGCTGCAGCTGATAACGCCGGGCAGTGTAGCAATAAGTGAAATTATGAAACCTGTGGAGGAATATGATAATGTCAAAAGATGAGTATTTGATCACAGATGCGCCTCTTAAAGCGCTGACGGTTTTTGCAATGCCAATGATTTTGGGCAGCTTTTTTCAGCAAATATACAATATGGCTGACTCTATCATCGTCGGCCAATTTGTTGGTTCCTCCGCACTTGCAGCTGTCGGGGCCTGTGCAGCGCTGACCAATGTTTTTATTTGTGTGGCACTGGGAGCAGGTGTCGGTGCCGGTGTGCTGGTGAGCCGTTATTTCGGTGCCAGGAAGTATGGAAAAATGAAGACCATCGTGTCAACATCCTTGTTTAGCTTTTTAATTCTAAGTATAGTCCTTGGGGTTTTTGGATTTTGCTTTTCCCACTGGATGATGAGTGTGTTACAAACCCCTGGCGATATACTGGATGATGCAGTGTTATATCTGCGGGTCTATTTCGTGGGATTTCCTTTTCTGTTTATGTATAACATTCTTTCCAATATGTTTACTTCCATAGGCGAATCAAAAATCCCGCTGGGGCTCCTGATATTTTCGTCAATCTTAAATATTTTTATGGATCTCTGGATGGTGGCCGGACTTGGTCTCGGTGTGTTTGGCGCAGCCCTTGCGACTCTTATAGCACAGGGAATTTCTGCGGTGTTTTCACTTTTGCTTTTCCTTAGCCGGATGCGTCGATATAAAAGTCGCTTTGACTGGTTTGACAGGCAGGAGTTACATTCCATGCTTCAAATTGCTGTACCTTCGGTTCTTCAGCAGTCTACAGTGTCCATCGGTATGATGATCGTACAGGCAGTTGTAAATCCCTTCGGTACACAGGCACTTGCGGGGTATGCGGCGACGATGCGGGTAGAGAATGTTTTTTCATTGATTTTTGTTTCTATTGGCAATGCGGTTTCCCCATATGTTTCCCAGAATCTTGGTGCAAAGAAAATTGAACGGATCAAAAAAGGATATCACGCTGCACTGGTGTTAGATGTATGTTTTGCAGTTCTTGCTTTTATAGTCATTGAAACACTGCACACGCAGATTTCCACGCTATTCCTTGGTAAAGATGGAACTGCCCTGGCCTATCAGGTATCCGAGGGCTATATGAGATGGCTTGGTTACTTCTTCATCTTTATGGGAATCAAAATGGCAACCGATGGGGTTCTTCGTGGTCTTGGGATCATGCGCCCATTCCTCATTGCAAATATGGTAAACCTGGCGATCCGCCTGTCTGTTGCATTGATCTGTGCACCGCGTTTTGGCATTGTATTTGTCTGGCTTGCTGTACCAGCTGGTTGGTTTGCGAACTTTTTAATATCCTATGTGGCTCTTCGGAGATCATGGCCGACTGATAGCAGCACGGAAGAAGGGGATTACAGTTTGTAATATCCTGGCATACAGCACAGAACGTGTGGCACGTACTGCGATCATGATGATATTAAATCTGAGTTCTGCAATGCGGGTACAGATGAAGATGCTGGCATGCGGAAATCATGACAATTTTACCAGAAATCTTCAGGTTCCGCTCAATGCTGTATCAGGTCTATAGTATCTGGCAACAAGTGATGATACAGCTTCCGGGTTGGCAGAGTGAAAAAATATAATTACAATCAATAAGTCAGTGCTTTGATATCTTCTTCCGATACAGCAGGAATAACATAAACAATAGAATTACTGGAAAAATAAGTCCGAATCCCATGCCGATCTTAATATTATTTCCAGCATTCTGAGTGATACGACCAACAATTCCAGGTCCAATGCTGCCACCTAAATCTCCTGCCATGGCAAGAAGAGAGAACATAGCCGTTCCACCTGTTGGAAAAGTTTTTGAGGAAATACTGATGGTTCCAGGCCACATGATTCCAACTGAAAATCCACATGCAATACAACCGATCAGTCCGATGATCGGGTTGGATGACAAAGCAGTAAGCAGATAACAGACAACGCATAATATGCCTGAACCACTCATAAACTTCATTAAATCTAACTGCTCTCCATATTTACCAAAAATTATACGGCTGATTCCCATTGTTACTGCAAACATACATGGACCTGTTAGATCTCCCAGAGCTTTTGATAATCCCAGAGCTGATTCTGCATAAGCAGATGCCCATTGAGCCATTGCAAGTTCAGAAGCTCCGGAACAGATCATCAGACATATTGCAACCCAGAAAAATGGCTTGGAAAACAGATCCTTAATTTCCATTCCAGAACCATTGTCAACCAGAGATTCAATGGGACAAGTCATGAAGTTATAAGTATTAATTGCAGGAATGATTGCCCATATTACGGCGAGCCACTTCCAACTGTCTATTCCAAATATCAGGAAAAATAAGCTGGAAATCAAAATTGTCCCAACAGCTCCCCAACAGTAAAACGAATGGAGCAGACTCATAGTTGCTTCTTTGTTTTCAAACGGACAGGCCTCGATAATAGGACTGCAAAGTACTTCTATTAAACCGCTTCCGATGGCATAAACAATAACACTACATATAATTCCAATAAAAGGATCAGGTAAAAAATCAGGTAAAAATGCCAGTCCAAGCAGACCCAATGCAGCAAATATTTCTGATGCAACAATGCACACACGATATCCGATATGATCTACGAATTTGGCACAGAACAGATCAACCAGAAGCTGTGTGAAAAAGAAGAAAGTGGATATCAGAGCAATGTTACCGAGAGAAATATGGTAGTCACTGTGAAATTTCAAAAAAAGAAGCGGTGCGAAGTTTGCCGCAATAGCCTGTGTGATAAATCCCATATAACAGGCTATTTTTGTCTTATGGTAGTTAGTTTTTTTTACAGCATTCATTTTTTATTTTCCTCTCCGAATGTTTTTAACAGTTTTATGTTCAATCTTCACATTCATCAATACTTTCACAAAAAAGTCTGTTCTGGGTGGTGCGGTTATTTCAATTTTGTCGCCCTCAATGTTGATCTCACTTTCATTCATCCATTTAAAAATCATAAGAATACCTCTTTTCTTTTTTTACTTGATTATATAGCAAATATCAGATATATACATTGAATTAAATTGTAGAAATACTGTATAATATCGTAAAAAAGAAAGAACGTGATATGGGATGGATTATAATAAAATACTTACAGATGAGGAGTTCATGGAAATTAAACAGCATGGAAGCAGTGATTATCCATTCCAGTATTATTATGATAATCTGGAATTGTTTGATTTTCATTGTATTGAGTGGCACTGGCACAGAGAATTTGAGTTTTTATATGTCGAGTCCGGACAAGTTACATGCGGAATAGGAGAAAAACAGATTATATTGTCAGAAGGAGAAGCAATTTTTATTAATTCTAAAATATTGCACCGCTTTTACGCATCATCAGGTGGTATCATTCCTAACTTTGTATGTATGCCGGAATTTATTGCGCCGGAGAACAGCCTGATCTATAAGAAATATATTTTGCCAATCATTTCATCGAATATATATTTCCAGCGTTTTCAGCCTGATGAACTATGGCAAACAAAGATCATACAAACTATGATAAAAATAATGGAAATACAGAGGAATGAGAAAATAAGAGAACTTGCTACTTTGGCATTGCTGCAGGATTTATGGCTGACTTTTTATGAAAATGTAAAGTTATCTAATAAAGGAGATGTACAGACAGTGGATGAAGTTGCACAGAAAAGAGTGCAGTTGATCATGCAATATATACATGAAAACTATAATCGCAATTTGTCTCTGGATGAAATTGCTTCGCATATAGGAATCAGCAAAAGTACTGCACTTAATTTGTTCCACCGTTTTTTACATACTACACCGGTTAATTATCTGATAGGATATCGACTTCAGGCAGCTTCCTGGTTATTGAAAAATACGAATAAAAAAGTAAAAACGATCGCTTATGAAAGCGGATTTCATAACGTTGATTATTTTTGCAGATTGTTTAAAAAACGTTATCATTTAACTCCATCAGAATATCGCTGCACATGTTTAAAAGTGTTGTCGGCTGATCCGAGTCTTTAGACCTGTAAATAAAGCCGATGCAGGACTTTTGGAATCCTGTATCGGCTTTGTTGATTTTGTAAAGGCTTTGAAAAATTTACTTTTACTGGTTCATCAGTGCTTTGATATCTTCTTCCGGTGTGGTAATAGGTGCAATACCATAATTTTCAACCAGAAAGTTCAGAATATTAGGAGAAAGGAACGCCGGAAGAGAAGGACCAAGACGGATATTTTTGATACCCAGATGCAGGAGGGTTAACAGGATACAGACTGCTTTCTGTTCATACCAGGAGAGTACGAAGGAAAGCGGAAGCTCATTTACAGAACATCCAAATGCATCTGCAAGTGCCACAGCAACCTGGATCGCACCATAAGCATCATTACACTGACCCATATCCATCAGTCGTGGAAGACCACCGATCTCTCCCAGATCGAGATCATTGAAACGGAATTTTCCACATGCCAGGGTGAGAACGATACTGTCAGAAGGTGTCTGCTTTACAAATTCCGTATAATAGTTTCGACCTGGCTTGGCACCATCACAGCCGGCAACCAGGAAGAAATGGCGGATCGCACCTGATTTTACAGCCTCTACTACAGTACCTGCATGGGACAGGATGGCTGCATGACCAAAACCGGTTGTCACTTTTTTTCCGCCGTTGATACCGGAGAACATACGATCTTCTTTGTAACCGCCCAGCTCCAGTGCTTTTTCAATAAGCGGTGTGAAATCTTTCTTCTCGTCAATATGGACAGCTCCCGGGAAGGCAACCACTTCTGTTGTAAATACTCTGTCAGCGTAGCTGCTTTTTGGAGGCATCAGACAGTTGGTAGTGTAGAGAATCGGGGCCGGAAGATGGTCAAATTCTTTCTGCTGATTCTGCCATGCAGTTCCGAAATTGCCTTTCAGGTGAGCGTATTTCTTTAAGAATGGATAGGCATGGGCAGGGAGCATTTCACCATGTGTATAGATATTGATTCCTTTTCCCTCAGTCTGTTCAAGCAAAAGCTGCAGATCTTTCAGATCATGTCCGGTCACGACAATAAAAGGCCCTTTTTCTACCGTAAGTGTAACATCAGTTGGCTCTGGTGTTCCATAGGTTTCTGTATTTGCCTTATCAAGAAGTGCCATGCACTTCAGATTGATCTCTCCTGTTTTGAGTACTGTGGAAAGCAGTGCTTCTGTGCTTTCTTCATAACCGATCTTAGATAATGCCTCGCAGAAGAACTGATTCACTTCGGCATCTTCATAATTCAGAACATTTGCATGATAGGCATAGGCAGCCATTCCGCGGATACCAAAGAGAATAAGAGATTTCAAGGAGCGGATATCTTCATTGGCATTCCACAGCTGCTGAAGATCATATTCCTCTGTTCTGCAGTCAGGAGCCAGTCTTTCTTTTTCAGCTCTGACTTTTTGTATCATATTTTCGATTGCTGCATTGTCAAAACTTACATTTGTAACTGTAGTAAACAGTCCTTCGATTATGATCTGTCCGGTTCTTTTTGAAATAGTTTCCGTGCTGTCGGCAGCTTTAGCCAGACTGATTAATGCACCTGTCAGTTCGTCCTGTAATTTCGCTGTATCTGCTTTTTTTCCACAGACACCGGCATTTCCGGTGCAGCCGGTACACCCGACAGTCTGTTCACACTGAAAACAAAACATTTTTTTATCCATTATTGTATTCTCCTTTTATTCTGTGATTTTTTCGAAGGATCTTTCTTATTATTTTATCCTCGACCAGTAGTATTTATCCTTGGTTTCTGTTAGGAGTATAGTATAATAATTACAACGTGTATGTTTGATTTCCAACAGGAGGATTAATTTTGAAAAAATATTTACCCATTTTAAGAACCAGTCCTTTCTTTAAAGGTCTTACTGACAATGAGATATTATCCATACTGCATTGTGTAAATGCAGCAACGATCTCAAGAAAACGGGATTCTTATATTTTCAGAGCCGGAGACTCTACCGAAGTAATGGGACTTGTGGTGGCAGGCTGTGTTCTTGTTATTCAGGAAGACCTGTGGGGACATCGGAATATTCTGTCAAAATGTCATGCGGGAGATTTTTTTGGTGAACCATATGCAGCAAGTCCGGGAGCTGTTCTGAATGTCAGTGTGGTAGCAGACGAAGATTGTGAGATTATTTTATTAAATGTTCAAAGGCTTCTGGTTTCCTGCCCAATAGTATGTGAGCATCATCAGAAGCTGATCCGTAACCTGGTCGGTGTCCTGGCAAATAAGATCCTGATCCTCAACGATAAGATCACACATGTGGGCAAGCGAACGACAAGGGATAAGCTGTTGTCCTATCTGTCGTCGGTATCTATCAGACAGGCATCGTTATCCTTTGATATTCCTTTTGACCGGCAGCAGCTGGCAGATTATCTTTGCATTGACCGTGCAGCAATGTCTTCGGAGATATCAAAGCTGCAAAAAGAAGGACTTATAAAAACAAACAGAAACCATTTTGAGCTGACTGTCTGTAATGATACGGATTCAGGAATAAAAATGTGATATACATTACGGAAAACGATAAACTTTTTCATTATAATACAAAAGGAAAGTGAGACTGCTTAAAGTGATTCTATTGTTATAAGCGTTCACACGATGGTATTATGGTGTATGTATAAAGAATCTATGAAATCAGTTATTGAAAAACAGGAGGAAAAAAATGCTCATCAGAAAAGCAGAAGAAAAAGATATTCCGAGGATCCTGGAATTGTTAGGACAGGTGCTGCAGATCCATGCAGATATAAGGCCTGATATTTTTATTCCGGGCACAACAAAATATACGACAGACGAATTGACAGAGCTTTTGAAAAATGAAGAAAAGCCAGTATATGTTGCAGCGGATGAGGCTGATGTTTGTGTGGGGTATGCATTTTGTCAATTAAAGGAGCAGCCTTTTTCAAACAATATGGTACCGTTTAAATCTCTTTTTATAGATGACCTGTGTGTCGATCAGGAGACACGAGGTCAGCATATTGGGGAAAGCCTGTTTGAATATGTAAAAAAAGAAGCAAAGCAGCTGGGATGCTATGAAGTGACATTGAATGTGTGGGCAGGAAATACTTCAGCAGAAAAATTTTATGAAAAAATGGGAATGCGGACAAAAGAAAGACAGATGGAATACATATTATAAGATGTTGAATTGTTCAGGAAAAAAACAGCCGGCTAAGATACAGACTGAGATGTCTGTACCTTAGCCGGAAAATTTATCACTGTAATGAACATGCATAGCTTCCCAGTCCATAAACAATACATAAAATACTCTTCCGTATTGCTGGCTGTCTACAATCCTTCCGTGATCAAGAACAGAAAGGTAAGTGCCGTCCGCTTTTCGAAGATGAAAGTGGATGTAATCATTTTTATTGCCGGCATCGATCTGTTTCCAGATGCTTGCTTCTATCTGCTGCTGTTCATCCTCACGGATCAGGTTGTGGAAGCTTTTATTTGTAAGGCTGAAGAGTTTATCTATAGTTTTATATCCGGTCATTTGAAGGAACTCATGGTTTGCATACAGGAGTTCATCATCATCTTTGTCCGCTCTGTATATGATAAATGCACCCGGAAGGTGTTCAGAGATATCCTTGAATGCAAATCCGAGCTGTTTACGGACTCCTGACCGGAGCCCCTCCCTGTAAGCCATACATCCGTTTTTTCCGTGAAGCTTTATTTCATAAAGTGCTGCATCTGCACAGCGCATAAGCTGTGAACGGCTGGATGCAAAGGTTGGATATTCTGCATATCCGAGAGAAATAAAAAACGGATATTCTTTTCCCTTGCATGAAAATGTCTTTGGAAGCTTGGTAAATTGCAGCAGCAGTTCTCCCGCTTCTTTATAGGTATGATCCGGCAGAAGAATGCAGAACTCATCGCCACCGTTTCTTCCCAGTAATGTGTTTTTTGGGAAAAAAGCCTTCATGCTATCTGTAAGACTCTTTAGTGCCCTGTCTCCATAGACATGTCCGTAAATATCATTAATAAACTTAAAGTCATCAATATCAAGGAGTGCGGCCACAAAATGCGTTTTTGGATTTTTAGTGATCATCCTTTCGGCTAATTCATCAAATCCATAGCGGTTGTAAATATCGGTGAGAGAATCTGTGTGTGCCAGTATTTGAAATTTGTTTTTATTTTCTTTCGATATTAACAATACCCGGGTAAGACCTGAGAAAAGTAAAACGACAGTAGTAAACATTCCGCCGACGATTACCAGTAATCTAAGGTTTCTCCATCCGCTTTCAGGAGCTACTTCTAATGTCCAGTTTTCTTCCCCTATCGTAAAACCATAAGAAACAGTAGGAGTTAATTGGTCGTCTGACTGATAAACAACTTTATAAGTATCGCTCCAGGGAGCGTCGGTTTTTGAGAGTCTGTATTCATATCCGAAATCCGAAAGTGCACTGATCGCATCTGAAAAAATGTCAGGAACACGCAGGATAACAATGGTAAATCCCCAGAAATATTCCTGGTTGTTTTCATCTTTCAGGTAGACTGGATTGCGGACAGCAATTCCACAGCCGCCCCGTTTTAAATCGAAAGGACCTTGTGTAATGATCACGTGATTGTCTCTTGCGTAACAGGAAATTTTGCTACAATCTTTATCCTGGAGCAGATCGATCTTACTCGCTTCCGTTCCCTCAGAAGGATAAATATCTGTTACATTACCATCCGGAGCAAGCTGTATGCTTTCAATAACGTCAGACATAATATTTTCCGCAATTGTGTCAAACTGACTGATCTTTCCGTTTTCACTGATCAGGACCTGCTTTAGCGTATCTGTGATCGCAATTCCATTTGTAATTTCATTTTTTATACGTTCGCCGTAGGTTGTTGCATTTAATTGTGCTGTTATGTGTCGTTGTTCAGTTTCATGTGAGTCTATTTTGTATACAATTAAACCAACAAGGCATATGCCCAGTAAAAAAACGATAAGAGGTACAATTGTTTTTTTCTTCACCTGGTTCACCTCGTTTTATTAGTTTCACAATAAAATATTATATCATAGAAGTAAAAAAATAGAATGATTTTTTGTGTTAAAGTGATATTGTTTTTTTATGTACAATGGAAATATGACCAGAGAGTGAAATATAGTATACAATTGAGGATTATATTGGAAAGAATACTGAAAAACCTCGCGGTTTTGTAGGGTATATGATATACTGTTCTTTATAAGTAAATATCTTATCGGAATTCACGGAGGATCTGACCGATGCTGAATAAAAAAGATTTTTTAAAATATGCATCAAAATTAGCATTTCCGATCATGATCCAAAATCTGATCGGAACATTAGTAAATGTTGCGGATACTGTAATGCTGGGATATGTAAGCCAGACTGCCATGTCGGCTTCATCTCTTGCCAACCAGTATACATTTATTCTTTTCTGTTTGTATTATGGCATGGCTACAGGTACTTCGGTTTTATGTGCCCAGTACTGGGGAAAGGGTGATAAAAAGACAGTAGAAAAGATTCTCGGCCTGGCGGAGCGGATCTCACTGATCGTTTCTCTTGTATTTTTCGTTATCTCCTTTTCCATGCCGACTACGATCATGAAGATTTTTACAAACAGTCCGGATACGATTGCTGCCGGCAGCGAGTATTTGAAGGTGATCTCATTTTCCTTTATGTTTATGGGATTCTCTCAGGTTTTCATGAGTGCCCTTCGAAGTGTCGGAAAAATAATGCTGCCTTCTGTTACATACATTGTATCGCTTTGCGTCAATGTATTTTGTAATGCCACCTTTATCTTTGGCCTGTTTGGACTTCCAAAGCTTGGTGTTACCGGTGTTGCCCTTGGTACTGTTATTGCCAGGATCGCAGAGGTATTGATCTGTCTCATCTATTCATTAAACAGCTCCGATGTCAGATTTCGGATAAAATATTTCTGTGCGAAATCCGGTATTCTGTTCAGGGACTTTATGAAAATTGCTTCTCCGGCTGTGATAAATGATGTTGTCTGGAGCTTTGCCAGTTCAGCGTTCGCAGCGATCCTTGGCCACATTGGCGATGATATGGTTGCTGCAAATGCCGTTGCTGTTATGGTGGTAAACATTGGTGCCATCGCCTGTCGCGGTTTTGCCAACGCTACTACCATCATTATCAGCCAGGAGCTTGGTAAAGATCACAAGGATACAGCCAGAGAATATGGGAAACGTATGCTGAGAATAACAATTATCGTAAGTCTCATCGGATGTGCCATTATTCTGGCAGTCCGCCCTATGATACTGGACTTCTACCGGGATAAACTGACAGAGACAGCCATTTATTATCTTGGTATTTTTATAATCATGACAACCTGGCGTCTTGTAGGAGAGGGTATCAATACCTGTCTTATATGCGGATGCTTCAGAGGAGGTGGCGATTCCAGGTTCGGAATGATCGTAGATTCCATATTTATGTGGCTTGTTGCAGTTCCTCTCACCTTCCTTGCAGCATATGTTTTAAAACTGCCGCCTGTCTGGGTATATTTTATAATGACCCTGGATGAGTTCGAAAAAATGCCTGTGGTGTTCATCCACTATTTCAGAAATAAATGGCTTACGAACATTACCAGAGATTTTGACTGATTATGTAACTAAGCAGGAGGCTTTTATAGAAATGAAATACTTTGAGGCAAAAATGTCTTATCCTCAATTTTTAAAATATCTGGTTCCATCAGTGCTGACCATGATCTTTTTATCATTTTATACAACGATAGATGGATTTTTTGTATCACGGTATGCAGGCTCTGACGCGCTTGCAGGAATTAATATTGTTATTCCGATCACCTGTGTTATTTTCGGAACATCTGTCATGCTTGCAACGGGATCAGGTGCCATCATAGGAGAGAGGATGGGACAAAAAAGAGAACAGGAAGCAAATGAGATATTTACTTTTATCACGATCGTGCTGTTCGTACTTTCAGTTGCTTTTACAGCTGTGGGAATCCTTTTTCTGAAACCGATCTGTATTTTTTTAGGAAGCAGTGAGCGCCTGATGGAGCATGTGGTGCCATACGCATTTGTCATATTTTTAGGATCAGTTTCGATGTCATTCAAGCTATTTTTTGAATATCTTGTGAGGACGGATGGGAGATCGTACATCGGAATGATCATGTCTCTGACAGGTCTGGCTTTTAATATTGTTTTCGACTATATTTTTGTGGCTGTATTCAGACTGGGAACGCTTGGAGCTGCATGGGGAACATTTCTCTCCATTACAGTAAGCATGTTGATTGGCTTTATCTATTTTCTGAAATACAGCCATATAAGGTTTTGCAGACCGAAGACCGACATGAGTGTTCTTCTGAAATCCTGCACCAATGGAAGCAGTGAAATGCTGACGGAGATGTCTACCGGGATCACTACATTTTTATTTAATCTTATTATCATGCAATATTTTGGTGAAGATGGAGTTGCGGCTGTGACGATCATTATGTATATTTACTATTTCTTCATCGCTTTTTATATGGGAATTGCCGTTGCAGCAGCTCCGATCATAAGCTATAATTATGGCTCTGAAAATCATGATAAGATCAGAGAAATAACACGATATAGTTTTATTACGATTGCCATCAGTTCAGTATTGATCCTTACAGTATCTCTTGTATTTGGAAAACAGATCATCCATTTATTCGTCGGGAACGGAAATGTATTTACATTGACATGGGATGGCCTGAAGCTGTTTAGTCCGGTTTTCCTGTTTATTGGTTTAAATGTATTTCTTTCCGGATATTTTACTGCCCTGGGAAAAGGTTTTATTTCGGCATTGATCTCATCAATGCGTTCTTTGATCCTGGTGGCTGTGTTCATATTGATCCTGCCAAAGCTTATAGGGGTTGCAGGCATCTGGATGACGATGCCGCTGGCAGAAGCCGTGACTATTTTCATGGCGGTTTATCTGTATCGAACATACGGAAAAAGTTTCATGCAGGAAAATTCCAGAGCCACGTCTTAATGATATTTTGCAAAACTTTAACAAAAAAGAGGCCGTCAAGTACGACCTCTTTTTTGTTATGGCTTTATCATGTCATGGGAGTATTTATAACTCCTGTGGAGATATTTCCAGGTATTCATAGGATGGCTGGAAATCATGGCTGTCACACTGACAGTAATATTGGGTAAAAATACGTTCTATGATGTCCGGGATATGCGTTTCGTCAGGCTCAAACAGTATGATGAGATACTGCAGGGAACTGTAGCGTGTACAGATATCCACACGGCGGATATTCTGCCGGATGGCCTGTTCCATATATTCCAGAGCCTGCTCAATGGATTCGATATCAGGAACTGTATCTACAAGTGTCTCGATGGTGAGCATCGCCAGATAACATCTGCACTGGCTGCGTGTGACAAGCTGGCTCATGTATTCATACTGACGTGCGAAATCCCGGTAATTCAGATCAAGAGCACCTACATAGATGCCGCTTTTCTGAAGGGACTCTGCCACAAGCTTCAGATCCTTTCCGGAACCGGATGCCGCAAGAGTGCTGCGGTCGATCTGCTGGTAGAAAAAGAACTGGTTTTTGCCGTTTTGTTTTACGTAATACAGAGCTTTATCTGCTTTGGAATAGCAGTCCTCAAAGGAATCATCGGTGCTGCACAGACACAAGCCTGCGGACAGTGTGGCAAACCGGAGCTCCGGATCATCGGTAGTGATGGTATGAAATTTCTGGAACAGATCGTCCATCTGCAGAGACAGGGAATCAGGATCTGTGTCCGGAAGGAACATCAGGAATTCATCTCCGCCAAGTCTGCAGGAAACTCCCTGATCTGTCCGTTTCTGAAGCAGCTTTCCAAGACATTTCAGTGCACGGTCGCCGGCCTTGTGGCCATAGATATCGTTGATCTTTTTCAGGTTGTCCATATCAAGGAATACCAGACATCCATCATGTGTCTGCATAAATTCTGCGGTAAGACGTTCGCCCAGGTTACGCATGGGAAGACCGGTAAGGAAATCATAGCTTTTTGCGTCTTCCTGACTTTTTATGGTGGCCATTATGTCCGAGATGAATTTGCTGACGGTAAGCTGCATATCCGGAAGGTTATAGGTGTCCGGTTCTTCCTGGGAAGGATCCCACTGAGGCAGCCGTTTTTCATTGAGCAGTTTCAGAAAAATGTCTGTGATCTCCGGGTCGAACTGTGTACCACGGTTTTTGCGGAATTCTTCGTAAACAACCTCCGGTGGAAGCGCATTACGGTAGATTCGGCGGGAGTTCATGGCATCGTAGCAGTCGGCAACAGCCACGATCCGGGCATGGATGGGGATTTCTGTTCCGGCCAGCCCGTCCGGATAGCCTTTTCCGTCATAACGCTCATGGTGACTTCTTGCGATTTCTGCCGCATGTGGGATCAAGGTTATATCCTTCAGGATCTCGGCACCGATAACGGTGTGTTTTTTTATAAGGTTGTATTCATCATCGGTCAGCTGTGCAGGTTTGTTCAGGAACGGATCCGGGATACCGATCTTACCGATGTCGTGAAGGTGAGTAGCACGCTTCAGATTCAGGATCTCCTCCGGTGTCCAGCCCAGCTCCTCTGCGATCAGGGCTGCATATTGTGCAACCCGGTAGGAATGACCGCGGGTGTACGCATCCTTTGCCTCAATGGTGGTGGAAAGGGTCTGAATCATCTGCAGAGACATTTTTTCATTCTGTTCCTGGTTTTTGCGGATTTCGCTTTGCTGGCGTTTCAGTTCTATATCCTGGACATTTTTGATGGCTCTTACAATATTGACAAAGAGCAGGATCAGCATGCCGGCGCCCACAAACAGTCCGGACATTAATGTGACAAAGTATACGGAGGTTGCCTCAACGGCAATACACAGGATCGCTGCCAGCAGACCAATGAGCAAAAGCCGGTCGGCCTTGTTTTTTTCGGTGCGTATATATTGGAAAAGGTGTACAAATATTGTGGCAACGGTGATCGCCAGGATTCCGTGACTTACAGGCATGGTTTCGATATAATCTGCGATACCTGCAGCAGTGAGGATCGTACAGACTGCAAAGTTTATCATTGCGATGCTTCCAAGACAGACATAAAATCTGTGATGCAGCCCTTTCTGGAGACTGTCCGCAAAAAACAGGATCGGGAGCGGACACAAAAGGATCATAACGAAGCACAGAGATCCGAGAGCGGAAGCGTTGGGGACCAGGAACTGACGGAGCTTGGATTCACCCAGCATCCAGACGGCGCCCATAACCATGCACCATCCAAGATATTCCATGTCAAATCGTGTATGATAGACCAATCCCAGAGCGAAACTGAACAGGATCGTGACGATTCCGGCAAACAGGATAAAAAAAGCAATGTAGGTTTCCAGTCCGTATCTGCCTTGTTTCCACAGTAAACAGGATTGACAACTCCGGTGTAATTGGAGGTGTAGGTGGTCAGTTCAATACGGAGCTCTTTGCCGGCATCGGAAGCATAAACCGGGCAGAAAACATAACGGCTGGCGGAGTTTTTGCCCACAAGCCTTGTTTTATGCGTGGAGTAGCTGGTCCTGAGGTCGTCCCCTACATAAAAATCCACATCCTGCAGGGAAGAACGGATGGCAAAGCAGGTATCTGTAAGATCATCGGGAAGCTGGATGTTGAGGACCATCGTGTCACCGACGGGAACCTTGTAGGTGCCCGGAACGGAGATTTCCTGGGTGGTTCCATCCGGTTTCTGCCAGGTAACGGTACCGGAATAGATCACAGAGGCTGCTGAGGTGTCGGAAGAACGTTCATCCGCACCAAAAATCTGCATAAAAATGAACCAGCCAAGGATGGCGAACATCAGAATATAAAAGAAATATCTTTTTCCCTGGTTAAAGGTTTCGGTTTTTTCTTTCATGGCAATATGCCTCCTTGTAGTGGGAAAGGAGTGGTTTGTAAATTGAAAAACTCCTTTAGATCGATTATACCAGACCGGAGTGGAAAAATCAGTATAAACAGACTAAGACGGGTAATTTGGTAAGATTTTACCAAATTTTTTATGAATTCGGTGGTATTATATAAAGCAGATAGAAAACATATCCGATGCATCTGCGTGCAGGATATGATACAATGGGTAAATGTGGAGTATGACATGTAAAGCATGATATATGCAGGATAAAGGATCAGAATAAAGAATGAGAGTAAAGCGACAGGAGGAAGGATCATGAGTAAGATCGTAAATATCACATCAAAAGAGGACAAAGATCAGAAGCTGCAGGACATTGCAAATTCACTGGAAGAGCTGAAGGATGTAATGGCTGAAGTGATAGAGGCCTATGAGGAAGAAAATGCGGACAGCCGGAAGATGGACACGCTGACAGAGGCACTGGATGCGCTTGAGGACGCTTATGAGGCCGTTAACGATGTGCTGCTTGAGGAAATCTGATCATGCAGTATAAGGTTCTGAAGATAGAAGAAGACATGGATTTCGGCTGTGAAGAGCGGCAGCCGGGTGAAGCACTTATGTCAGTAGTGCTGATGGAAGATGAAAATGGAAATGAAACAAGTCTGCGACATGATGACGGCCTCCTGTATGAAAGAGATATCAATGAGGGAGATCTTGTTACCATGGACGGGCAGCATCAGCTGTGGAAATTGTAAAACAGAAAGGGACGTACATCATTGGATTTTGTCATGACTGCGTTGTTTGTGGTTATGTTCATTGATCAGTGGGAAGATGCACAAGATCATAAGCCGGCGCTGGTCGGAATTGTATGCTCTGTGATCTGCCTGGTGATCTTTGGAAGAGGGAAGTTTATCCTTCCGTCAATGGCATCGATCGTTTTATGCTTTCTGGGAATGAAGAAGCATGAGGAGAAGAGAAAAAAAGAACGTATACAGAAGTCAGGAGAATATCAGGCATGACAGTTGGGATATAGCCGGACAGGAGGGATAAGGAATGACTATGACAATAACACAGCAGATCATAACGGTTGTGGTAGTGGTCCTGGGGACTATGACAACGCGATTTTTGCCGTTTATCATATTCCCGGAAGGAAAGGAACCGCCGGCCGTGATCACCTATCTGGGAAAAGTACTGCCCTGTGCAGTGATCGGATTGCTGGTGGTATTTTGTCTGAAGGATGTGCCGGAAAGTACGCATTACGGACTGCCAGAGCTGATCGCAATACTGTTCATTGTGGTATTACATAAATGGAAGAAGAGTACATTGCTCAGCATAGGAGGGGGAACGGTGTTTTATATGGTGCTGGTGCAGACCATATTTGGTTAGTCAGAAATATGCGAAAAACAGAAAATGAAAAGCTAAGGCAGGATACGATAACCGTATCCTGTTTTTTGATTGCTGCAGTAATTTATGAAAATGCTGTAGATCAGATAAGCAGGCGCAGGATTGTATGTAAAGGTGCAATAAGCCGTGAAAAGAAGCGAGCGGTCGTGAAAATGAGCGCGTCCGCAAGGGACGCACAGATGTATTTCCTTGTTCCTGGAAAATACAGAGAAAATATGCTGGGATCAGAGGAATCTGTAATTGTAACAGAACAACGATACCCCTTACTTGTCTGTGAATCCGATTGCACAGGTCTAAAAGCCTCAGCGTAGCTGGAGGCAATAAATAGTGTGTGTGGAATGGTGTGTTATGAAAATAACAAAAATGAGTAACTTTTGCTCTCACAATGGAATAAAAAACGACAAGACACTATGCGTTTTTATGGCTGTAAATGCATGCGTTTCAAGAGTTTATACAGGGAACATGGAATACCATGAAATGTGAATAAATTAACACATAATTTCGGTAAATATACTCAAAATATAACCATACTATATTGACAAAATTAAAAATAAATGATAATCTGTGATCAGAACAAAACGAGAATGACTAAAATTTTTATGAAGTTAAGAATAAAAAGGTAAGCACGAAAGGAGTATCTTAAAATGGCTGAGATCAAAAAAATGGGTTACTGTGTAAACGGTGAGTGGAAAGAGTCAAAGGCAGAGAAATACATGGATGTTACAGATTCCAGTACAGGTGAGGTGATCGCGCAGGTTCCCTGCTGTACACCGGATGAGGTAGAAGAGGCGATCGCTTCCGCACAGGCTGCATTCCCGGAATGGTCCTCACTTTCTCTTGCAAAGAGACAGCAGTATATGTTCAGATGGAGAGATGTTCTTTATGCTCATAAGGAAGAACTTTCCGTACTTTGTGCAAAAGAGCTCGGAAAGAACATCAAAGAGGCAAGAGGAGATGTTCAGAAAGCAATTGAGCCTACAGAAGAGGCATGTGCACTTCCGACAATGATCCAGGGCGATGCTGCAATGCAGGTAACTACAGGATATGATACAGCTACATATCGCAAACCACTTGGAGTAACTGCTGGTATTGTTCCGATGAACTTCCCGGCAATGATCCCATGGGGCTGGATGGTTCCGCTTTCCATTGCATGTGGAAATACAGTAGTACTGAAAGCAAGCTCCCAGACACCACTTACAGCTATGAGGATCATGGAGCTCTTCTATACAGAGGGCGGATTCCCGAAGGGTGTTGTAAACCTTGTGACCTGCAGCCGTGTAGAGGCTGATATCCTTCTTACAGATGAGAGAGTAAAGGCTGTTACATTCGTAGGAACAACAGGTGTTGGTAAACAGGTATATTCCAAGGCAGCAGCTCATGGCAAACGAGTTCAGGCACAGTGTGAGGCAAAGAACCATGCACTTGTACTTGAGGACTGCAACCTTGAGGCTACTGTTAATGCGATCATCAACTCTACATACGGATGCGCAGGTATGAGATGTATGGCTCTTCCGGTTGTATGCGTACAGGATAGTATCGCAGACGAATTTGTTTCACTTCTTAAGAAAAAAGCAGAGGCTATGAAGCTTGGCTGTGCATATGATGAAGATACCGATCTCGGCCCGGTTGTAAATGCAGGTCATAAGGAGAAGATCTGCAACTGGATCCAGAAGGGTATCGATGAGGGTGCGGAGCTTGTACTTGACGGACGTAATGTAGTAGTTCCGGGATATGAGAACGGATTCTTCGTAGGACCGACAATTCTTGATCATGTAACACCGGAGATGACAGTTGGAAACCGTGAGATCTTCGGACCGGTAACCTGTATCAAACGAGTAAAGGATTATGAGGAAGGCATCGCAGTCATGAATGCCAATCCATTTGCAAATGGTTCCTGTATCTTTACACAGAGCGGATATTACAGCCGTAAATTCGCTATGGAGACAGATGGCGGTATGGTAGGAATCAATGTAGGTATCCCGGTTCCGACAGCATACTTCCCATTCTCCGGAAACAAGGATTCCTTCTTCGGTGATCTGCACGTTCTCGGAAAAGATGGCTATCGTTTCTTCACAAGAGCAAAAACAGTTACAACACACTGGTTCGATGAAGCTGCCGGAAAGAGAAAGGTCGGCACATGGGAAGGAAGTACTGAGGCTTAAGAAAGCTTCATAAATAAATTTATGACACTGAAAGGCAGATCGGGTAAGATCTGCCTTTCAGATAAAATCCTCTAATGAAATGAGCATATTCAAAAACGGTGCATCTGCTGGATTTCCGGCAGATGCACCGTTTTTTAGGGTCAATATCCCATTTAATCGATTGTCATAACACGGATTCCGTGCTCCTGGCAGAAGCTGTCGTATTCTTCAGGAAGTGACTGGTCGGTTACGATGGCGTCAAGCTTTTCCATTGAAGAATAGGTCATAAGCGAGATCCGGCCGAATTTGGAATGGTCTGCAAGAAGGATCATGCTGTTGGCATTCTCTGCAATGGCTTTTTTGGTGATGTATTCCTCGGCGCTGGCATTGGTAAGTCCGCTCTTCATGGTTACACCTGTGCAGGCCATAAAAGCCATGGAAATGTTATAAGTCTGTAGATAATCATTGATATCCGGTCCTGTGAAGGACAGGGTTTTGCGGTTCAGTTTTCCGGGAACGGAAATGACATCCAGGTTCGGATAGGATGCTGCCTTGTTGAAGATAAGCAGGCTGTTGGTCAGGATCGTACAGTGCTTATCCGCAATAAAATCAACCAGGTTCAGGCAGGTTGTGCCGGTATCGATATAGATGGTGTCGTCTTCTGCCACAAGTTCTGCGGCACGGCGGCAGATTTCTTTCTTTTCTTCCGGAAAACGTCCGCCACGCTCTTCATAAGACAGAAGGGGGAGTGTCTGTGGAGTCTCAAGTGCTGCGACACCGCCATATACTTTCATGATACTGCCACGTTTCAGAAGGATGTCGACATCTCTTCTGATGGTGTTTTTGGATACGTTGAATTTCTCACATAATGTATCGAGAGAAGCGTTCTTATGCTCCAGCACATATTCTTCGATCATGTCCAGTCGCTGTGATTTCATAGAGGTCTACCTTCTTTCTGTTGGTTAAGTCTTGGTTATATTTTATCATAAAAGAAAGTAGAGATAAAGTGCTTTTATGAGAACATACCAAAAATTATTTTCCCCCAAAAATATCTTGACGGAATTCTTATTTGAATGTAATATGAAAACGGTTTTCAAATTCAAATCTGCCATGTAAGGTGCAGTTGATAGAAGAGAGTAGGAATATAATGGAAGAAAAAATGAAATACAGTACCAGGCAGCAGAAAATAATTCTGGAATGCCTGCAGGAATATGGAGATACATTTTATACCATAGATCAATTTATGGAGCTCCTTCATGGAAAAGAGATCCAGATTGGAAGGACAACGATATACAGAGGACTGGAACGTCTGCAAAAGGAGGGAGCAGTGCTGAAGGTTCCGTCTGTGGAGGGAGCGCCTGCCCAGTATCGTTTTATACGTGATGAGGAACGGAAGAATTACGGTAAGCTTGTGTGTCTTGAATGTGGGCATACGATTCCTCTGCAGTGTGGATGTATCGATCATTTTGTGGGACATGTGCTGGATGAACACGGATTTGAGATCGATCAGAGCCGGACGATCTTTTATGGATATTGTGACAGCTGCAGGAGGCTTAAAAAATGAATGTTAACAGAGGGAAGATGACAGCGGCAGCAGTTCTGGCGGTGACGCTTTTTATTGTGGGCGGTGTGACCAGATATGGCTTGCACAGGGCCGGAACGGTGGGACAGCCATTTATGGAGGATGGCCGACTGAAGGTGATGGCCAGCTTTTATCCCATGTATGATTTTGCCCGGAAGGTAGGGGGCGACAGGATTCAGGTAAAGGATATGGTTCCGGCGGGAACGGAGCCTCATGACTGGGAGCCGGCGGCAACGGATATCCGGAATCTTGAGGATGCAGATGTGTTTGTCTATAATGGCGCAGACCTGGAGCACTGGGCGGAGGATGTACTGGATACTTTGGAGAATCAGGACCTGGTTGTGTCTGAGGCATCGGATGGTGTGGAGCTTCTGGATGGAGGACATGACCATGCTCATGGTGATGAAGGAAAAGATCCTCATGTCTGGCTTGATCCCATGCGTGCAAAGCAGGAAATGAAAAATATCAGGGATGCTTTGGTAAAGGCTGATCCTGAGAACGGCGATTATTATGAAGCAAATTATGAGAAATATGCCGGTGAATTTGATGAGCTGGATCAGGAATTCAGAGATGGCCTGAAAGGTACGAAGAGCCGGGATATCATAGTGGCTCATGAGGCTTTTGGATATCTGTGCAATGCATATGATCTTAAGCAGCTGGCTATCGAAGGGCTGACACCGGATTCAGAGCCTGATCCTGCCAAGATGCAGGAAGTGATCGAGTATGCGAAAAAATACGACATCCATACCATATTTTTTGAGGAGCTGGCAAGTCCAAAGGTTGCTAAGACAGTGGCGAAGGAAGTGGATGCGGTGACTGCTGTGCTGAATCCGATCGAGGGATTAAGTGAGGAGGATATAGAGGCCGGAGAGGATTATTTTTCTGTGATGAGGAAGAATCTGGAGGCGCTCAGGAAGGCATTGAACTGAAGGTGCAGGACAGCAACTGTAACAAAAAAAGGAGAAATTATGGGAATTTTGATAGAGAATCTTTCGTTTCACTATACAGGGACACCTGTGCTGGATCAGGTGAATCTGGAGGTGAAAGATGGCGATTATGCCATCCTTACCGGTGAAAACGGAAGTGGAAAAAGTACATTTCTGAAGCTTCTTCTGGGCGAACTGAAGGCTCAGGAGGGAAGTATTACCGTAAATGGAAAAGATATTTCTGCCACATTCGGAAAGGGAGATCTGGGATATGTTCCACAGAACAGTATCAGCAGAAACCAGAATTTTCCGGCGACTGTGGAAGAGATCATGATGACAGGCGTGTATTCCTCTTCCTGGAAGGCACGTTTTCGGGCAAAAAAAGAGATCCCGCGCTTGAAAGCCGCACTTGCGGAGATGGAAATGGAAGAGTTCTGGAAAAGAAGGATCGGAGATCTTTCCGGCGGACAGCAGCAGAGGGTTATGCTGGCACGTGCACTGGCAGGAAAACCGAAGATCCTGATCCTGGATGAGCCTACCACAGGAATGGATATGGCTTCTGTGAAAACACTTGCAGAAGTTCTGAAGAAGCGGAATGAGGAACAGGGGCTGACGATCCTTATGGTTACTCATGGAAATTCCGGTGAGTTTAAAGGAGCAAACCGGTTTTTTAAAGCGGAAGAGGGGAGGATCGACGAAGTATGAGTATCTTACAGTATGGATTTATGCAGAGGGCTTTTCTGGTGGGAATCCTTCTGGCTGTGATCACGCCCTGCATCGGGATCACCATTGTTCTGAAACGGATGTCCATGATCGGAGATGCGCTTTCCCATTCTTCACTGGCCGGTGTTGTACTGGGACTGATACTTGGAGTGAATCCGGTAGCCGGTGCAGTAGTGATGTGCATCGTAGCTGCTCTTGGAATTGAGGCTATCCGCAAAAAAATCCCGCGTTATTCGGAGGTAGCGATCTCCATCGTCATGTCTGCCGGGATCGGACTGGCCGGTGTGCTGTCCGGCTTTGTGGAAAACGGTGCCAGTCTGAACAGCTTTTTGTTTGGAAGTATTGTGTCCATCAGTGAAGGAGAGCTGGCGCTGGTGGTTGTGATCAGTGTGCTGGTACTGGCAGCAGTGCTGTTTTTTTACAGGGAACTGTTTTATATCGGATTTGATGAAAATGCGGCAAGGATATCCGGTGTTTCCGTGCGGAATATTAATTTTCTTTTTACTATTCTGACGGCTCTGACAGTTTCCATTGCGTCCCGTACAGTAGGAACCCTGATTGTTTCCTCTATGCTGGTAGTTCCGGTGGCGTGTGGCATGCAGATGGCAAAAAGCTATAAGGGTACACTGATCTGTGCCATTATCGTGGCGGTATGTACCACCATTGCCGGACTGTTTCTTTCCTATTATGCCGGACTGAAACCAGGCGGAATGATCGTTCTTCTTGAGGTTGCGTGGTTTGTAGTTGTGATGACAGTGAAAAGTTTTAACAAATAAAACACATTTTTCCCACAAAGTAAACACAATTAACCCATATACTTTGAAGCATCAAAGGGAAGTAGAGAAGAAATTTTTTCCAGGGAGGACTTAACCATGAACAATAATAGAAAATTAAAAATAAAGAAAATGATGAAAAAGGGTGCAACCATCAGCCTGTGTGCAGTACTTGCCGGCGGCATTGGTGTTGGCGCATATGAAGGTATAAATTATTTCTCCGGTGCGCAGTCCGTACAGGCAGCAACCGACAGCTCCGAGAATCTGACTCTTATGAAGTCCGATAAAAAATCAGATAAAGACAGTGAAGATACAGAGGATACAAAATCTTCCGATACAAAGGGCAGTCTGGATGTATCAGATGTTGCTGAGGAGGCAATGCCTTCTGTAGTTGCCATCACAACCAAGTCAGTTCAGGAGGTTCAGGATTATTACAGCATGTTTGGTTCTCAGTACGCGCCGAGCCAGGAGCAGGAAGTTGAGGGAAGCGGTTCCGGTATTATCATCGGAAAAACAGATTCTGAGCTGCTGATCGCCACAAACTATCATGTTGTGGATGGGGCAGATACCTTGTCAGTTGCTTTTGCAGATGGTAATGCTTATGAGGCTACGGTAAAGGGATTTGATGAAAACGAGGATCTTGCAGTTGTTTCTGTTGCAACGAAGGATGTTTCTGATGATACAATGGATGCAATTGCTGTTGCAAAGATCGGAAGCTCTGATGATCTGAAGATCGGTGAGCAGGTTGTTGCCATTGGTAATGCACTTGGCTATGGCCAGTCTGTTACTACCGGTATTGTCAGTGCAAAGAACCGTAAGACAGATGCATCAGGCCAGATCGAGTCTGGTGATTCTACAGATAACAGCAGCAGTATCAACAAGGGCGTGAACCTGATCCAGACAGATGCGGCTATCAATCCAGGTAACAGTGGCGGTGCGCTTCTGAATATGGATGGTGAGGTTGTTGGTATTAACTCTTCCAAGCTTGCTTCTACTGAGGTTGAAGGTATGGGTTATGCCATTGCAATTTCTGATGTTGCGGATTCTCTTGAGAACATGATGAATGCCAAGGCAAGAGATAAAGTGGATAATCATGGTATTCTTGGTATCACAGGCAGTACGGTAAGTACTGAGGCTGTACAGATTTATGGTATCCCGCAGGGAGTATTTGTTTCGGAAGTAACTGAGGGCGGCCCTGCCGATGATGCGGGTATTACCAAGAATATGGTCATTACAGAGTTTGATGGTAAAACGATCACCAGCATCGATCAGCTGGTTGAGTTGCTTCAGTATTATGAGCCGAAGGAAAAAATCGATGTAACGGTTGCAGTTCTGGATGGCAATGAGTATAAGGAGAAGAAACTTACTGTAAAACTTGGTAAGGATGACAGTTCCAACAAGGATAGCAAGGACAGCTCTGAGGATAGCCAGGATTCCCAGGATGCAGATATCCAGGGAGGACAGGATGACTCCGATCAGGGGGATGCAGATGCATTTGCTGATGATGGAGAAGCCAGCTTGTTCAGAGATTTTGAGCAGAATGGCTTGTATGACTGATCATGCCCTAAATTATAGATGGAGAGCATTTTCGAGGTGAAGAACCGCAATCAGTTCATCCCCTCCATGAATCCGCAGGAAAGAAACCAGAAATACAGCGGATGGAAAAACGCAGTAGAAAAAGTTCTCGTATAATAAAACGGGAGTTTCAGGCAGCGGCAATTGCTTGACCCCATGTGTATGTCAGATTATAATAAAATAACAGGCATTTCCGGATGCATTCCAGATGTATCGGAAATGACGGAAAGCCGGTCTTTGCCAGTATCATGTGCAGAGGCCGGCAAAAGTTATATTCAGAGATAAACGATCATCCATTTGCAGTAGCTGTGCAGTGGCATCCGGAGATGATGTATGATTCTTCAGAGCAGCTGAAGCTTCTCCGGGCATTTGCGGAGGCAGCAGGGAAGGAGACAGGATTATGAATATTTGTATATATGGAGCGTCCAGTGCAGAGCTGAAAAAGATCTATTATGAGAAAACGGAAGAGCTAGGACAGCTGATGGGGAAACGTGGCCACGGCCTTGTTTTCGGAGGTGGAAAAGAGGGACTGATGGGGGCGGCAGCCCGGGGCGTTGACAGAGAAAAAGGCTATATCCTGGGTATCGCACCAAGATTTTTTGACCAGCCGGGAGTGTTGTATGAGCATTGTACAGAGTTTATTTTTACTGAAAATATGCGTGAGAGGAAGCACCTGCTGGAAAGCCGCTCGGATGCGACTATCGTGGTACCAGGGGGAATTGGTACTTATGAGGAGTTTTTTGAGATTCTGACATTGAAGAGTCTGGGACGGATCGACAGGCCGATCGTTCTTTATAATATTCAGGGATATTACGACAGCATGCAGGCACTCCTGGAATACACAGCCGGGGAAAAATTTATGTCCAGAGATGTTGTGGGTATGTGCCGGTTCATGAAAGACCCGGAGGAGATCCTGGATTATATTGAGAATTATCGGAATTATGGGGGAAGGCTATAAATAAAATACAGTACGGCTAATACAACAGCCCTGTATATAAGATCGTGCGAAGGGGATTTTTACAGGAGAAGATATATTTTATGAGGAAAATAATGTTAAATGGCCAGTGGGAGCTGGCGGAAGCAGGAAATGACAGATTATGTGAGGTACAGGTTCCGGGATCTGTGCTTTCCGGGCTCTATGGTGCCGGGAAGATCGAAGATCCTTTTTACCGGACAAATGAGGATGTGACAAGGGAACTGTTCCGGAAGGATTATGAATTCAGCAGAACATTTGTGGCTGCAGAGGATATCCTGAAAGAAGAAAAAATAATTCTGGTCTGTGAGGGGCTGGATACTCTTGCAGATATTTATATCAATGGGCAAAAAGCCGGATCTGCAGATAACATGCATCGTACCTGGAAGCTGGATGTGAAAGAATTTCTTCATTCCGGGGAGAATCAGATCCGGATCGTATTCCGGTCGGTATTCAAGTATATCGAAGCTTATGAGTATGAAGATAATAAAGAGATCCACTATGTTCCCTGCGGTGGAATGAAAGGAAACCAGCTGATCCGGAAGGCTCATTGTATGTTTGGATGGGACTGGGGCCCCCAGACCATTGATGCCGGGATTTTTCGGGATATTTATCTGGAAGCATACAGTCATCCGAGAATTGAGGATGTGAAGATCACACAGGTGCATGGGGATAATGCTGTGGATGTGTGTACAACTGTGGCTGTAAGCGGAGATGCTGTGGATAAGTGTCAGTTGAGGGTGACGATCCAGGAGGATTCAGAGAGCGTCTGTGGACATAGAACAGGTGCTAACGACCGAAAAACGGAAGCCTATGTATGCAAAGTGGGGGAGACTGTATCAGCGAATAATAATCCAGCAGTGCTGACATCCTCGATCCACAACCCGAAGCTTTGGTGGCCAAACGGCTACGGCGATCAGTCGTTATATAAAGTTCAGGTGGAACTTCTGGACGAGGATGGCACAGTTCTGGAAACCATAACGAAGCGCATCGGTCTCCGTACCCTTACCATCAGTCAGGAAAAAGATCTCTGGGGAAAAGAGTTCGCGTTCTGTGTCAATGGCGTGAAAATTTTTGCCATGGGGGGAAATTATATTCCGGAGGACTGCATCTATTCCAGGATCACACCGGAGGTCCAGAAGTATCTTCTGGAATCCTGCAAACGTGCCAATTTTAACTGTGTCCGTGTGTGGGGCGGCGGTTATTATCCTTCGGATCATTTCTATGATCTTTGTGATGAGATGGGACTGATCGTATGGCAGGATCTGATGTTCGCATGTAATGTTTATGATCTTACAGAAGAATTTGAAGATAATATCACGAAGGAGATCACGGAAAATGTAAAACGTCTCCGTCATCATGCATCCCTTGGCCTGTGGTGCGGAAACAATGAGATGGAATCTGCCTGGGATCACTGGCCGGAGGTACAGAGTGAGTCGAAATATCTCCGTGCGGACTACATAAAAATGTTTGAGTATGTGATTCCGAAAGCAGTGAGGGAAGCAGACAGCGAGACCTTTTTCTGGCAGTCTTCCCCAAGCTCCGGAGGCTGCTTTGATGATCCGGACGATGAGAACAGAGGAGACTGTCACTACTGGGATGTATGGCATGGTCAGAAGCCTTTTACAGATTATCAGAAGCATTATTTTCGTTTTTGCTCGGAGTTTGGCTTCCAGTCTTTTCCGTGCCTGAAAACTGTGGAGAGCTTTACGGAAGAGAAAGACAGGAATATTTTTTCCAGGGTGATGGAGAACCACCAGAAAAATCCTGCAGCTAACGGAAAGATTCTGTATTATCTTTCCGAGAATTTCCGTTATCCGGAGAATTTCCGCAAGCTTCTCTATGTGAGCCAGATCCTTCAGGGAATGGCCATGAAGTATGGAGTAGACCACTGGAGACGTCACAGAGGCCGCTGTATGGGTACCCTTTACTGGCAGATCAATGACAACTGGCCGGTGGCATCCTGGGCAAGTATCGACTACTTTGGCCGTTGGAAGGCACTTCATTATATGGCAAAAAAATTCTATGGGCCACAGGCGGTGAGTATGTGCATGGATGGGGATATCATGCAGGTGTATCTGGCAAATGAAAGTATGGACGCACAGTCATATCAGGTTGCCTTTTATGTGAAAAATATGGAATGCGAGATTCTTGAGAAGCTTACCGGAACGGGCACTGTGGGTGTGCAGGAGTCTGCTCCGATCCTGGCGGTGGATGTTTCCGGATGGGAAGACAAGAAGTATGAGATCTTTCTTGAGGCGGAAGTGACACTTGCTGACGGAGATGTGCTCTGTGATGTGGAGACCCTTGTTCCGTATAAATATCTGGAGCTGGATAAACCGGAGATCACTGCCGAGGTGGAGGAGCAAGGTGATGCATTTGTGATCCATTTAAAAAGCAGCTGCTTCAGTCCGTTTACAGCTATTGGATTTACTGATGCGGATGTTACTCTGGAGGATAATTTTTTCCATATGACAGATGGAGAGGAAATGTGTGTCCGGCTTGATAAGAAAGATATCCGAAATGGAGAGATTCTGGATGCAGCGGATCTGACACAGCAGATGGAGATCCTGACGCTGGCATAGAAAGCTTTTAAATAAAAAAGACGCGGCCTTTTATCGGAGGATAAAAAGGTTCGCGTCTTTTTTTATATGATATTAGGGGATCATCATGGGTTTGCGTGTGTTTACATTTGATTACGATATTTGGAATCAGAATTCGTAATTTTTATGTCTTTTGAAGAAATCCTTAGTTTCCTTTACAACCACACCGCTCAGGGCAAGAAGAGCGATCAGGTTCGGGAATGCCATCAGGGCATTGAAGATATCTGCGATGTTCCATACAGCTGCTACAGTCATATATGGTCCGATGAATACGCAGATGATGTACAGCCAGCGGTATGTTGTAACTGCGGCTTTGTTTCTGTTGAACAGGTATTCCAGACATCTTTCACCGTAGTAATCCCATCCAAGGATCGTTGTGAATGCGAAGAATACTAGGCACAGCATCAGTGAGAAGGATGCTACAAACGGCGGGAAAGGAAGACCTTTCTGGAAAGCTGCTGTTGTGATAGCAACACCCTCAAGACCTGTGTTCCATGTCTCTGTGATGACGATGGAAAGACCTGTCATGGTACAGATCACGATGGTATCGATGAATGTACCTGTCATGGATACAAGACCCTGACGTACCGGCTCCTTTGTCTGAGCTGCGGCAGCTGCGATCGGGGCACTACCAAGACCGGACTCATTGGAGAAGATACCGCGGGCGATACCCTTCTGCATAGCTACGACCATGGTTCCCATTGCGCCACCTGCAAGGGCGCTTCCTGTGAAAGCAGATTTTACGATAGTTACGATCGCTGTAGGTACTGCAGTGATGTTTGTGATCACGATGATCAGTGCCAGTGCAACATAGAGAACTGCCATAAACGGTACAACGACCTGGGATACCTTTGCGATTCTCTGGATTCCGCCGAGAACGACAAGTCCTACACATACGGTAAGTATCAGACATGCAACTACAGTTGCCCAGGAATATGTATTTCCGAAAAGTGCTACTGTGTGTGCTTTATCCGGGTCAAAGAAATTGGTAACTGCAGATGAGATACCGTTTACCTGTGTAAAGGTTCCGATACCGAAAAGTCCCACACCTGCTCCGAAAAATGCGAAGATCTTGGCAAGCCATCTCCACTGTTTTCCCATACCGTTTTCGATGTAGTAGAAAGGTCCGCCGAGAACGTGGCCTTCTTTGTCAATGGTACGGTACTTGATCGCCAGAAGTCCTTCTGCGTATTTGGTTGCCATTCCGAAGAATGCGGCTACGATCATCCAGAAAAGTGCTCCTGGTCCGCCAGCTGCGATAGCAGTTGCGACACCTACGATATTTCCGGTTCCGATGGTTGCTGAAAGCGCAGTACACAGAGCTCCAAAGCTTGTGACCTCACCATCGCCGCCTTCTTCATTTTTTACCATGAATTTCAGTGCCTTTCCGAGGTGCCTTACCTGTAAAAGACCTAACCGAGTGGTTAACAGAATTCCTGTGAACAGGATCAGAATGATCAGCGGAAGTCCCCAAACGACTCCGTCAAACCATGTGATAAAGTTGTTGATTTGTGTAAACATTACTCTTTCCTCCATCCTTTTGCCTGAGAGATTTACAGCATTTTGTGTGCTGCGTACACCTTCGGCGCTCTTCCCTTTTGATTTGAAGAGACTCTCCTGAGTTTTTTTATTTTTGAATGATGCCAGGACCTTTTGTGTACGGTGGTGGCGGTCATTCGTTTCGTGTAGAAAAACACTGTAACACAGAGTATCACATGAATTGATGGATTTCAATGGTTTTTTAAAAAAAATTGCATTTATTAGAAAAATTAATCGACATATAATTGGAAGTTTTGGGATTTACTTTTCTATCAGCGGATGTTCTTTGTAATACATGCGGGTGAAATGCAGAAATGTCAGCATATCGCCGCTGATATATTTGCTTTTTTTCCATACCATGCCGATTTTTATGCGGACAGGTGGATTGAGCGGGATACCGGTAACATTGGAAGTGGAAAAGTTATCGGTCATGCTGGAGTAGAGAAAGCAGCCATATTTTCCGGTTTTTACAAATTGTAGGGTGGTGTAGATCTGGCTGCTCCGCATAACGATATTGGGGGTGTGGCCATCCATCTCAAAACGCATTTTCAGGATCTGATTCTGGACGGAGTCAGCATTGAAAAAGATCAGCTGCTCTTTCGCCATATCTTTTGTTGTGACTGATTTTTTTTCTGCCAGCCTGTGGTCGTTGCTCACACAGAAAACCACCTGGTCGTTGGCCAGGACAGTGTTGTGAAATTTATCTATATTATACTGTTCCATATTGACCAAAGCTACATCCAGGGTGTCATCCTGTACCAGATTGCAGGCACGGACAGATCCGTATTCTTCCAGTACTACGGCAATTTCCGGGTGCTTTTCGTGAAACGCCGTAAGCAGCTCCGGAAAAAATACGGTACTCAGCATGGGAGGGATCCCGATGCGAAGAGGGGGCTTTATCCTGGACATGCTGGAGTAATCGGCCTGAAGCTCATTACAATATTGAAGGATATAGGTAGCTTTTTGGTAGAAGGACTCTCCCTCCTGGGTCAGACTCAGCTGATTTCCTTTTCTGGAAAAAAGACTGATCCCGAATTCAATCTCCAGATCGCGGATAGCCATGGAAATGGTGGGCTGGGTCACATATAATTCTTCGGCTGCCTTTGTGATGCTGTGGCAGCGGCTGGCTGTGCAGAAATAGCGTAGTTGATTCAGTGTCATGATAAACCTTCTCTCGATGTATTGTCAGATTAAATTTTTTAGTAAAGTTTTTCATTTCCGTCCGGAAAAGATGTGACAGAGTATTTGGGTGTCTACATAAAAATAGCATAGAAATATAATATTTGCCAGATTCATTTGCTAAGATGCTGCTTTTATGTTAGTAGTGCACAAAAATTATCATTAAAAACTGATACTATAAATATTTTTTATGCGGATATATGTTTCATTAATTTGTTTTTTTATATGTACATCGGTTATAATGGAACCATCAAAAGAAACGTGTACGGCCTATACTTTTCAGGAAAAAACCAAATGGAAGGAGAGTACAGAAATGTCTCAGACAACTATAACATTGCTGTTTCTTGTGTTCACCATTATCAGTTTCATCCTTGAAAAAATTCCTCTTGGACTGACTGCTTCAATCTGTGCCATCGGTCTGACACTCACAGGAGTTGTGGATGCAACAACAACATTTTCACAGTATGTAAACAGTAACGTAATCCTTTGCGTTGGCATGTTTGTAGTAGGCCAGGCATTGTTTGAAACAGGAATGGCAAACAAGATCGGAGGCCTGGTCACAAAATTTGCCAGAACAGAAAAAACACTGATCATTGCGATCATGGTAATCGTAGGTGTAATGTCCGGGTTCTTATCCAACACAGGTACCGCAGCAGTGCTGATCCCGGTCGTCTGTGGAATCGCCGATGAGTCCGGGTATTCCAGAAGCCGTCTTCTGATGCCATTGGTATTTGCGGCAGCTCTTGGCGGAAACCTTTCCATTATCGGTGCGCCGGGAAACCTGATGGGTGTCAATGCTCTGCAGGAGATGGGGCTTTCCACAAGCTTCTTTATGTATGCGCCGGTTGGAGTTCCGATGCTTGTTCTTGGAATCCTCTATTTTGTTTTTATCGGATATCGTTTCCTTCCCAATGGAAACCATGCGGCCGGGGAAGCGCTTGAAGATCAGCAGGATTTCAGCCATGTACCGAAGTGGAAACAGACGGTTTCTCTGGTAGTTCTGATCCTTGTGATCCTTGCAATGATCTTTGAAAAAGAGATCGGTATCAGCATTGAGGTTTCTGCATGTATCGGAGCCATCGTCCTGGTTTTGACAGGAGTTATTTCCGAAAAAGAAGCACTGAAATCTATTGACCTGAAAGTTGTATTCCTTTTCGGCGGTTCTCTGACACTTGCAAAAGCGCTGGATACAACCGGAGCCGGAGAACTGATCGCAGATAAGATCGTAGGACTTCTTGGAGCAGATCCGAGTCCGATCCTTCTTCTTCTGGTGATTTTTATTGTAACCTGTGTGCTGACAAATTTCATGTCAAATACAGCAACCACAGCACTGATGATTCCAATTGCGGTATCTCTTGCAAACAACCTCGGAGCAGATCCGAGAGCCGTTGTTATCGCAACTGTTATCGCAGGTTCCTGTGCATATGCAACACCGATCGGTATGCCGGCAAACACCATGGTAGTCGGTCTTGGAGGATACAAATTCAAGGACTATGTGAAATCCGGTCTGCCGCTGATTCTGGTATCCTTTGTGATCTGTATGATCCTGTTACCGATCCTGTTTCCGTTCTATCCGTAAGGAGAGAAACTTTTGAGTTACTGTTCACTTTGTGACCAGCAACACTTTTGATCAATTAAGTTCATTCCCTCCTGTACTGATCATACAGTACAGGGGAAGTGATAAATAAGCCAAAAAGCTATCTTAACCATTAATCAGCCAAAATTAATGATGAAACAACCAACAAAAACCTATGTAACTAAAAAACATTAAACCATCGAACCATATCAGGAGGTAAATCATGACTAAGGAAAATGGAGTTAAAGTATTAACAGACATGGTAGCAGATTTTGTTGCCCATATTGGAAAAAAATTACCGGATGACGTAGTTAAGAAACTGGAAGAGCTTGGTTCTCAGGAAACAGCTGCACTTCCAAAAGTTCTCTATGAGACAATGACAAAGAACCAGGGTCTTGCTGTAGAGCTGAACCGCCCAAGCTGTCAGGATACAGGTGTTCTTCAGTTCTGGCTGAAATGCGGAACAAATTTCCCGTATATCAATGAGCTGGAAGCACTTCTGAAAGATGCTGTTGTTCAGGCTACTTTTGCAGCACCGTTAAGACATAATTCCGTTGAGACTTTTGATGAGTACAATACAAAGAAAAACGTTGGTAAAGGAACTCCGACTGTATGGTGGGATATTGTTCCGAACAGCGATAAATGTGAGATCTACGCATACATGGCAGGCGGCGGATGTACTCTTCCTGGAAAAGCAATGGTTCTGATGCCAGGCGCAGGATATGAGGGTGTTACAGATTTTGTTCTGGATCAGATGACAACTTATGGACTGAATGCGTGTCCTCCGCTTCTTGTTGGTGTAGGTGTAGGTACATCTGTAGAGACAGCTGCCCTGAACTCCAAGAAAGCGCTGATGCGTCCGATCGGTTCCCACAATGACAACGCAAACGCAGCAAAAATGGAGAAGCTTCTTGAGGACGGTATCAATGCGATCGGCCTTGGACCGCAGGGTATGGGCGGAAAGTATTCTGTAATGGGTGTCAACATTGAGAATACCGCACGTCATCCATCTACCATCGGTGTTGCAGTAAACGTTGGATGCTGGTCTCACCGTCGTGGACATCTGGTTGTAAATCCGGATCTTACAGTAACCTGTGATACTCATTCCACATGGAAATTTAATGCTTAATATAAACGGAGGGAAAAATCATGATCGAAATCAGAGGAGATAAAAAAGTTCTTATTACACCTATAAGCGCAGAAGACCTGGCTGATATCAAAATCGGTGATATTGTATGGCTGGACGGAGATCTGATGACCTGTCGTGACGTTGCTCACCGTCGTCTGGTTGAGTATGGAAGAGAGCTTCCGTATGATATCCGCAACAAAGCTATTTTCCATGCCGGCCCGATCGTTCGCAAGATCGAGGGTACAGAGGATGATTATGAAATGGTTTCTGTAGGACCGACAACCTCTATGCGTATGGAGAAATTCGAGTATGAGTTTACCAAGCTTACTGGTGTCAGAGTGATCGTTGGTAAGGGTGGTATGGGTCCGAACACGGAGCGTGCCTGCAAAGAGTTCGGTGCGATCCACTGTGTTTTCCCGGCCGGCTGTGCAGTTGTAGCTGCTACAGAGGTTGAGAAGATTGCTGAGCATCACTGGGATGAGCTTGGAATGCCTGAGACTTTATGGTGCAACAAGGTTAAAGAATTTGGGCCGCTGATCGTATCTATCGATGCACAGGGACGTAACCTGTTTGAGGAGAACAAGGTTGTATTTAATGAGCGTAAAGAGGCTGCCAAGCAGGCAATTTATCCTGAGGTTAAGTTCATTAAATAATATTGGATATTGGAAAAAATTTTTCGGGATATCTGAAATAACGAGGCTCTGCCATGAGAGCTTCGGGATTGACTGGTGATTGTGAAATTGAATTAACAGCGTGATATAAAAAAGAGAGATGTCCTGCAGATCATATAATGTGGTCTGCAGGATGTCTTTTTTTGTTGCTTTTTGTTGTTTCTTGGGGTTTTTGTGTTTTACAGGGGTGAGGGGGTGTGATAGAATATAAGCGTTGCAGCAGGCTGGTTATTAAGGTATTATCTGGTATGGATCTTGCGCAGTGAAGGTGGATCGTGGATATCTGCCTGACAATATTTTCAGAGAGGATGAGGTATGAGGTTTATGGGGGATTTTTTGAAGAATATTAACTGGAAGCATGTTCTGATCATGTGTATCGGAAATGTTTTTGCAGGTATGGGGATTGGAATTTTCAAGCTTGCCGGGCTTGGAACGGATCCGTTCAGTGGAATGAATATGGCGGTTGCGGATATGATTGGTATGGCGTATGGTAATTTCCAGCTGATTGTAAATATTGTGCTGCTGATCATTGAGATTGCTTTTGGCAGAAGGTTCCTTGGGATCGGTACGGTTGTGAATGCGGTTTGTCTGGCTTATATTACTACTTTCTTTTATAATATTTATACTGGTGTTTTTGGATTGGAGCTTGTGGCGCTGCCGGTACGTTTGGTGGCACTGTGTGTGGGTGTTGTGATCTGCTGTCTGGGACTGTCGATGTATCAGATGCCGGATGAGGGGGTTGCGCCTTATGATAGTCTTTCGCTGATCATGACAGAGAGATGGCCGAAGATTCCTTATTTCTGGCACAGGATGTCTAATGATGTGCTTTGTGCGCTGATCTGTTATCTGACTGGTGGTGTTGTGGGTATTGGTACGCTGGTGACGGCTTTTGGGCTGGGACCGGTGATCCATTTCTTTAATAGGGTTTTTACCGGGAAGCTGCTTGCCTGGGTTGATGGTGAGTGAGTTTGTAGTTGTATGGGGTGAGCTGAACTGGCTGCGGGATGTGGCTGGTTCGGCTTTTTTTGGTGAAAAGGGACGCCCGTGAGGCGTGTGCTGCCTGCCGCCGGGGCTTCGTCGGGGGCCAGCCAAGAATCAGCTCCCCTCCTGCAGAGTCCGGCGACAGGCAGCACACGCCTCACGGGCTGGCTTTTCAGGGCGGTAGGGTAGTGTGGCTGCTCGGGAGTTGGATGGGCTATCAGCGCTACGCTGGATAGCTGGGAGGAAAGGCTAAGTTTGCAGTAAGTGGCCGAAAAAAATTACCGATGCGAATATCCACTTGACTGGATCTCTTTACCTTGACATCTTCCGTGAGAGTATGCACAATAAAGGTATCATAAATTTGCCGGACAGAGATAAAATATGAAACAAGAGTAATAAACATGCAGAACATTTTCATCGTAGCAGACATGCCAGACCAGACTTGTCTGTTAAGAAGGATGAAACCGCAGGAAAGGAGAAAGCTATGAAAAAGAAGCTTCTGAAAAAATTGATGGTCCTTGCGCTGTCCGCAGTAACTGCCTTCAGTGCGGTACCGGCGGCAACGGTAACAGCAGCAGGTAATCCTTATCCTACAACACAGGATGTGGATCGAGATGGCTTATACGAGATCCCCTGCACACGCTTTGCATGGCAGTGCGTGTATGACAGACAGGGAATCGCATTGCCTTCGTGGGGAAATGCGGTAAGCTGGTGGCAAAATGCTATCAATCAGGGCTATGCAGTAGGAAATGAGCCTGTTCCCGGTTCTATTGCTGTATGGAGCGGAGATTATTACGGACATGTTGCTTATGTAACAGCTAATCTTGGAAACAACAGATTTACGGTAGATGAGGGAGGAAGAACGGACAAAGATCAGACATCCTCTCATGGAGTTGCATATGGATATACACTGACCAATGCAGTCGGAGGAAGGCGCCCTTATGATTCTAACAAGGTGCTGCTTGGCTTTATCTATCCGGGCGTTCGTGTACCGGGCAAGCCATATGTGAGCGTGAATCCGGGAAAAGCGAATCAGACCACAACGTTTTCCTGGAATGCAACAAGCTATGCCAGATATTATGATGTATATGTGTATAAAGCAGGAGAATCCAATCCGACGCAATTTCAGTATGGAGTGAATGGAACAAGCTGGTCCTGCACATTGCCGGCGGGGAATTACAGGGTAGCGGTGGCATCTGTGAATCATGCACAGTATGCATATACATTTTCGGATTCTGTGAATTTCACTGTCCAGGCAGCTCCGGTCACACATACACATAACTATCAGAGAGTAACAGTAAAGGCAACCACCACTGCCAACGGATATACACAGGAGCAGTGCAGCTGCGGAAGTATACAGAATAAACAGATCATCTATTATCCGAAAAAAATACAGCTTTCCAGAACAAGCTATACTTATAATGGAAAAGTAAAAAAGCCAACAGTAAAGGTTACAGACAGCAATAATAAGGTGATCAGTGCAGACAATTATACAGTTACCTATTCTGCCGGAAGAAAATATGTTGGAACTTATCGGGTAACAGTTCGGTTTAAAGGCAATTACTCGGGAACCGTTACAAAAACCTTTAAGATCACCGGAAAAGCTCATAAACACAGCTACAAAAAACAGGTGAAGAAAGCAACTACATCCAGGAACGGATATGTCCAGTATCTTTGCTCCTGCGGTGCGGTGACCGGAAAGAAAACAATCTATTATCCGAAGACAATAAAGCTTTCTGCAACAAGCTATACATACGACGGAAAAGTAAAAACACCGAAGGTAAAAGTGACTGGTGCGAATAATAAAACCATCAGTTCCGGCAATTATAAGGTGTCATATTCCCGTGGAAGAAAAAATGTTGGTACTTATAAGGTAACGGTGAAGTTTAAGGGGAATTACAGCGGAACCGTAACAAAGACCTTTAAGATCAAGGCGAAACCTAAAAACTGGGTTTATGTGGATACGCTTCCCAAGAATATTACTTCCGATAAATATACGATCCAGTATAAACACACCTATCAGAAAACAACCTCCAGCTATGTCAACGATGGTGGTGTTTATGAGTCTGTAAGACCACTGGAGACATCTGCTTCCAGACAGCTGGTGGGCTATTATTACTATCATTTCTGCGGACCGAATACCGGAAAGAATGTAAACTTCGCACAGACGGGATCTTATGTACATTTTGACAGTGTGGCAGCCAGTCAGGTAACCGTAGCTGCTTCCGGCGCAGATGGAGATGACCCGAGTATTACCTATTATCTGCTGAACTGGAACGGGAACGGCAGCCGGGTATGGTGCTCCAGCGGAACTACCTGTAACGGCGCCTACGGAAGCCACGGAGCCAGAGGCCAGGCCTGGTACCGCATGAACCAGTACCAGAACAAAAAACTCCAGACTCAGACCACAACCTCCGAAAGTGATTGGACAACCGGTAAAGACAGCACAGCAGTAAAAACCGTTTACCGTTATAAAGCAAAATAGATCATAGATCAGTCATAAATCACAGTCATAAATCAGAAACTCCCTCATGTATCAGAAAAAACTGATATGTGAGGGAGTTTTTTTGCAGAAGGATATTTGTAGTCTGCGCCGTATCTGGTTGATTGCCATAAAATATTGTGTCGAAATACAGAGAAACAACAGGAAGGAAAAATCTTGGATGAAAGATAAAAATATGATATTCTATAAGTATCTTATAAGACTTATTCTAGCCGTATGGCATTCACAGATGTTTCAGATCTGAAACGGAATTTCCATTTTTTATCAGACAAGGAGAAGATTAATTGAATACGAAATTAAAGGCTTATTTTCCAATGATAAGAACCCGCGAGGAGATTTTGCGGGACATTCAGCAGAACATAAATCTGACAGAGAGATTTTATAGCTGGAAAGAAGAACAGAGAGAGGAATTTATGGATTTCTGTACGGGAGTGAAGGGGGTGAAAATGCTGTATGATGCATTTTTTAAGGAAATTATGAATCCGGAAACAGTACCGGAAAGATTAGAGGATTTTCTTGAAGTATTGCTTCAGAGAAAGGTGAAAATTATCGAAGTTTTACCAGGAGATTCTACAAGACTGGCAGATGAGCAGTCTCTTTTGATCATGGATATTCTGGTACGATTTGATGATGGTTCATATTGTAACGTGGAAGTGCAAAAAATAGGTTACGCTTTTCCTGGGGAAAGATGCGCATGTTATTCTTCTGATCTATTATTAAGGCAATATAAAAATGCCCGAAGTACCAGAAAAGAGAATTTTTCCTATAAGGATATAAAAAGTGTATATACAATTGTACTGATTGATAAAAGTACAGGAGATTTTCATAAATATAAAGATAGATACTGCCATATTTTTCAACAGAGATCAGATACAGGATTGGAACTTAATCTGCTTCAGAAATATGTATTTCTTCCGCTTGACATCTTTCGTGAGAATATGCACAATAAAGGTATCACAGATAAACTGGATGCATGGCTGGCATTTTTGAGTATGGATTCTCCGGAAGTAATCGTGAAATTAATAAAAAAATATCCGGAGTTTACGGTCATGTACGAGCACATATATAATATATGCCGGAATGTGGAAGGGATGATGGAAATGTATTCAGAGGAATTAAAGATTCTTGACAGAAACACAGTGAAGTATATGGTTGATCAGATGCAGGAGCAGATTGATAATCAAAAGGAGAAAATTGCAGCTCAGGAAAAAGAAATTCAGATGTTAAAAAGAAAGCTTGAAGAACAGAAATAAAATATAAGATCAGAAACTCCCTCATATATCAGAAAAAAACTGATATGTGAGGGAGTTTTTTTGCTTAAAAAACGGCTTATTTATTTAGATTATAGTTAGTAAATTTCACAGAGCACAATACTCTGTTTCTATAAAAATACCATAAATTTTTCGGAAATTCAAGGTGCAAGTTCCTGAAAACCGGCTTTTTTATCGTGGTTTTTCGCCATATTTTACGGATAATATAGGGCGCAAATATTGTGGTGTCCGAAAAAGGACACTATTCGCCGTCAGTGTCATCGTCAGAGGATAAAAGACCGGCGGATAAAAACTCTTATTTGTGAACAGACTATAAGATTCAGCATAACAGGAGGAAAGATCAATGAGCAGAAAAGGAGAAAACATTTACAAAAGAAAAGACGGACGATGGGAAGCCAGATATATCAAAGAGCATCGGATAAACGGAAGGATACACTATGGCTACTGTTACGGAAAAACATATCATGAAGCCAGAGATAAGGTCAATCAGGCACGTTATGCGCTGATGAATGATCAGCTTCTGCCCGTGAGAGGAAAACGGAATCGCTTTGCAGATTACTGTAATGAATGGCTGTATCTGAAACGAAGCAGCGTGAAACCATCCACTTTTGTAAAATATACAACGATCCTGGAAAAATATATCAAGCCTGATCTCGGGCAGTATTTTTCCGAGGCTGTTTCAGAAATACTTGTAGAACAATTCAGCTACAGGCTTATCCATGAAAGAGGATTGTCACCAAAAACAGTGCGGGATATCCTTTCCGTGCTGCATTCCATTCTGAATTATACAACAAAGCAGAATCCACTGGCAAAACCGGTGGATATCGTATACCCCAGGCAGGATCGAAAAGAAATGCGTGTGCTGACCTGTGAAGAACAGAAAAGGTTTACGGAATATCTTTTACAGGACATGGATCCGTGTAAATTTGGGGTTTTGCTGGCATTGTTGACAGGATTGCGGATCGGAGAAGTATGTGCTCTGAAATGGGAAGATATTTCTCTGGAAAATAAAGTCATCTTTGTACGTCATACCATGCAGCGCCTGAAAAATCTCAATCCTGCAAGTGAAGAAAGGACCCGGATCATAACCGGGGTTCCTAAAAGTGGAAGGTCGGTAAGGATAATCCCCATGAACCAGGATATTGAAAAGCTCTGTAACAAATGGAGAGCAGATGATCTGGAAGCATATGTTCTGACCGGAAAAGCAGGGTATTTCCTGGAGCCCAGAACCCTGCAGTATCGCATGAGGCAATATACGAAAGATTGTAATCTGAAAAATGTTCATTTCCATACTTTGCGGCATAGTTTTGCGACACGGTGTGTGGAGGCCGGATTTGAGATCCGCAGTCTTTCGGAGATCCTGGGGCACTCCAGCACACGGATCACACTGGAATGTTATGTACATTCATCCATGAATCTGAAACGTAAAAATATGGAAAAACTAAAGATCGCAGATACCGTGGAAAAAGAATTTCCGGGAGCCTGAGTTTTTTTATAAACCGTCAAAAACCGCCGTCAGAGAAGAAAGAACCGTTAAATTTACACGGATCGCAGGGAATCTTTCACAGAGTATTGTGCTCTGCGAAAGAGCAGAAATACCGGCATGGACATGTAATGAGCAGTGCCTGTTTTTGACTGCCATAGCATACAAGAAGGAGGTTTGAAGTATGATACATAATCATTCATCTGGAAAACACCGTCTGTGGAGGAAGGTCCTCTCAGTCTGTATTGCGTTTGCAATGATCTGCAGTGTTTCCATCTCAGCGTTTGCGGTAGAGGCCAGCAGTGAAACAGCCAATGAAAATATTGAAACAGTACAGTCCGGATCCGCAGAGGAAGCAGAAGAGCTGACAGCCACAGAAGCGGAAAATGATCAGTCGGTGGATGAATTACAACCGGAAGAACCTGCGGTGACAACCGGAGATGAAAATACAGAGGAACCGACAGATGTTATCGAAGCTCCATCTGAGGATCCGGAGCAGCCGGAAGAGCCATCCGTAGAGCCTGGCGAAGAGCCAATCCAGCCAGCAGATCCGACCGTGACCGAACAGCCGGAGGAGCCGACCGTGACCGAACAGCCCGAAGAACCAGCTGCGACACCGGCGGGAGATGCAGATGCATCGGTAGATGAGGTGCAGGATGTGGAGCTGGAAGCGCAGGCGGATGCACAGACAGTACAGGATATAGAGCAGAAGCAAGATCCGGTAGCGGTGCAGGAACGAAGGGGTAGTTATAACAACTATACCGGAATAGCAGCTATCTATTATCTGGCTACACCAGATGGCATTCCGGAAAGTAATGATACCCAATATTGGGCACCAGAATCAGACAAGAGCAAATTATTTGGAAAAATTAATACTAAGGGGGCAAAATGGGAAAAGGTTGATAACAAGGATAAAAATATTAGGGAAAATGTGAGCAATCATGTTAGTACATGGCCAGATGAAACTGCAGGATCTTCATGGATTGTAAAAAGAAGCGATTCAAGTGGAAATGTGGATGGAAAAACATATTTTAATTATATTTTGGATTCTATTTGGAAAGATTATAAAGGTAATCTGGAAAAGAAATTGGGAATAACAGGTTTAAAAAAAGAAGATGTGACAGAAATTACATTAAAACCATTCAAAATTTCAAGAGATAACAGCACAACATCAGTGCAGAAGTATCATATTGACTGTACGATTGATATTGTATGTAAAAAAACTTTTACTGCAAAATTCTGGATTAAAAGTCCGGAGGCGTCAAAATATGATCTGTACGATGCAAAAGATTATATAAGAGGAAGAAAGGTTGAAACAACAGAAAAAGCTACAATAGGCAGTAAAGAAGTTATCAATGGAATAACATATGTTCTGGATGGCTGGTATCCGGAAAATGCTGGCGGAGGAGCATGTGGAGATCAGAAAATTACAACCTGGCCATATCTTCCAAAAAATACAGAGTTGGCAGATGGTACCGTAAACTTCTATGCCCACTACACACCGCTTTATACGTCAGTAGATATCAAAAAAAGTGTAACCGGAAATATGGGAGATAAGGGTAAAAAGTTCAACTTTACAGTTTCTGTAATAAATGGAAGAAATACTAATCTTCCATTTAAAATCGGTGAGATACAGTATGAAAAGCCAACGACAATTACACTGTCAGATGACCAGACAACAACACTGAAACAGGTTCCAGTTGGAGCAACCGTAACGATCACAGAAGACGATTATAGCAACGATAGATATACGCCTTCCTATGCAATAGACGGTAAGCCTTCTGGTACGAATAATAGAGAGGCGAAAATAACATCTATTTCAAAAAGGGATAATGATGTTCCTCACGAAGTTATCTTCACCAACAATAAAGATGCAATCCCGGACACTGGGCTGGATCTCAATACAACACCATACATTCTGGCATTATGTATCGTAGCTGCCGGAGCAGGTGTGCTGTTATTCAGGCGCAGGAAGCGTTGGAGTTGAAGGCGGTTGTGATGAAGAAGAAACGGTCAGGAAAAAAAGGAAGCTGTAATGCTGGAGCAGAGCGGTTTCCGCAGACAGAGGCGTTAAATCATGAGCACGAAAAGCTGAAGGAGTGGTTCCGGACGGTCAGGTTTCGGAAGGTGCTGTTTGGCGGAGTGGATGAAATTCATCTCTGGAAAAAGCTGGAAGAGCTGAATCAGATTTATGAAACATCCTTAAGCACAGAACGTGCACGGTACGATGCACTGATCGCTGACCATCAGAAAAGCTGTGATGCCATGATTCGCAAATATAAGGAACTTGCTGAAAGAGGGACTACCGGACAGGATACAAATGTCTGATCTGTTCACAGGATATAGTTCCAGAGAAGAGGTGCGGAGGTGATGCGTGCTGAAAAAGATCAAACCTGTTCTCAGACAATCCGGAAAAGAAGATATTCTACAGAAATAAAGGAAGGCTACATCCGTCTTTTCTGGCGGATCGTGTTGATCGTGGCCGTTGGCTGGCTGCTGTTTACACAGGTTTTTCTTATAGGCCAGGCACCGGATAATGAAATGTTCCCGGCAGTGGAGGCCGGAGATCTTCTCATCGGTTATCGGCTGGAACAGAATCTTGAAAAAGAAGATGTTGTCGTGTATGAAGCCGGCGGCAAAACTCATGTAGGGCGTATCCTGGGATGCGAAACCGATGTGATCACAATGGATGACACAGGAACGCTTCTCGTAAACGGAACAGCCCAGACAGGAGAAATTGCATTTCCTACATATGCAAAGGAAGGGATCACATATCCCTATACAGTTCCGGAAGGCAGTGTATTTATCCTGGGAGATTACCGAACCCATGCAAAAGACAGCCGTGAATTCGGCCCCATCTCCACGGAGGATGTAAAAGCAAAAGTGATCACTATACTTCGAAGAAGGGAACTGTAAAAAATTAACTGTTCTCCCATTTCTGAGAGAACATAACAACAAATGTATAAGCTGCTTTTTATGAGCTTATAAATAAATTTATATTTCTAGGAGGATTTTCTTATGAAAAAGACAAAGAAACTGTTAGCATGTTTGATCGCAGCAGCCACCATGTTTACCATGGGAAGTACGGCGTTTGCGGAAGAGACAGTCAACAAAGCACAGACGCCTGTAGAAGGTAAAGTTCAGTTTACTAAAGAATATAAGCTGATCGGTGAAGGAAGCTCACCTGCAGAAACATTTAATTTTACTATTGAGAATGCAGGAGTTACAGATGCAGCAGAGAAGGTAAATGTAACGAATATGCCAACACCAACAGCTGGATCTGTTTCTTATACAAAAGAAGATGGTGCTACTATAGACGGTAACAAGAAGACTGTTGATGTAATTCTTCCAGCTTACGAAAGTGTTGGAGTTTATACTTACACAATTAAAGAGACAGCAGGAACTACAGCAGGTGTAGACTACGATACAGATTCTGTAACAATGAAAGTCACTGTAGTAAATGGTGAGACATTAGGAACATTTAAAGTAGAGTCTGTTTCCTTTGCAAAAAATAAAAACAAACTTGCAAATGATGAAGCTGCATTTAATAACACTTATACAGCTAATAAATTAGAGGTATCTAAACAGGTAACAGGTAATCTTGGTGACAAGTCTAAATATTTCGATTTTACAATTACTTTAACAGGAAAAGATGAAAAAACAGCATATGATAAAAATGGTTATACAGTATCAGGCGGTTCATATGATAAAAATCCAACATTTATCAAAGTTGGTGCAACAACAACATTTAAACTGAAACATAATGATACAATCACTATCGCAAATCTGCCAAAAGATGTTACTTACACAGTAACAGAGACTGCAGTTGATAAATATAAAACAACGGTAAATGGAACAGATGGTAATAAAGCAGAGGGAACAACTACTGCAGTCAAAGCAATTCAGGCATTTGTAAACAGCAAAGGTGGCAACATCGACACCGGCATCAACCTTACAACCCTCCCATACATCCTCGTATTCGCAGGCGTGATCGTAATCGCAGGTGCAGCATTCATCACCAGAAGACGTAAATACGAAGACTAATGATCATCCAGGCAGCAGAGAGGAGGCAGTATGAACGCATCTAAGTTTTTTCTGAAAGCAGCCAACTCTCTGGTTACTGCCATTGTAGCATTGTTTCTGATCCTGGCGGCGGCGTATTCCGGGTATGCACTCTGGGATAACGCACAGGTCTATGGCGCTGTGGACGACATCCAGTCCCAGCTCTTAAAACTGAAACCCGACCCGGAACAGAAAGACGGAGGCACTTCTTTTGAAGAGCTCCGCAAGATCAATCCGGATGTCTGTGGATGGATCACACTGGACCACACAAAGATCGACTATCCGATCCTTCAGGGAGAAGATAACCTGACTTACATCAACACCGATGTATACGGTGATTTTGCTTTGTCAGGAAGCATCTTTCTGGATTCCGGCTGTGACAGGAATTTTCGGGGGAAATATTCTCTCCTGTATGGTCATCACATGGCAGAGCATAAGATGTTCGGAGATCTGGATCTTTACAGAAAAAAGAAATTTTTCAACAAAAGCACCACAGGTACGTTGATTCTGCCTGACCGTTCCTACAAGCTGGAAATTTTTGCATGTATGCAGGTTTCCGCATCTGAGGAGTCTATTTTTGCAACGGGAAAATGGCAGGCGGACACCAGCGGACTTGTGGATTTTGTCAGAAAAAACGCGGAACATGTCCATCAGCAGACAATGGATAACATTGGAAAGTCCGAAGATTTTTCCCAGATACTGGCAATGTCAACCTGCTCTTCGGAATTTACAGATGCAAGAACAGTTCTTCTGGCGGTAATGAAACCTTATTCGCCGGAGACGTAAGGAGGGGATGAAGACGAATATACGAAAATTTCCGGCAGTGCTCCTGCTTGCGGTTCTGTGCCTGACAGTTTTTCCGATTTCAGCTATGGCAGCTGGAGTTGCGGAAGTAAAGATTCCTGTCAGCGTGGAATTGTCAGGTGAGAAGCCATCTCCGGACGAAACTTATACGATCATTCTTCAGGGTGAGGACGAAGCACCCATGCCGGAAGAAAATACGATCACGATCACAGGTGCGGGGAAAGCAGAATTTCCTGCAGTGGAATATGCTGTTCCTGGCGTATACACTTACAGCGTTTCCCAGCAGCCTGGAAAGCTGGAAAACGGACATTATGACAATACCGTTTATTATGTGAAAGTAACAGTAACGAACGGAGAGTCCGGTGATCTGGAAGCAGTTGTGGCTGCACATACCGATGCACAGATGAACAGCGAGAAACAGGATATCGGCTTTGTGAATTCCTACGATCCTGTGGATACGCCGACACCTGTACCGGAAAATACACCGACACCACTTCCGGAAAAAACTCCGACTGCAGTGCCGACCAGAACTCCGGCAGCGACCATAACGAACACGCCGATAAAACCTGACAGCAATCCGCCTGCTTCCGGAACTTCTTCCTATACAGGAAATACTGGTTCCAGTCATGTAAAAGCTATGCCAAAAACAGGAGATAACACAAACATTGCAAAATGGATCGCAGTGATCTGCGTTTCCGGATGCGTGGTATTACTGGCAGCAGTATTTGTCAGAAGAAAAAAGAAAACGGATAAATAACAGGATCCGGACAGCGGTGCGGCAGGAAAAATTTCTACCGCATCGCTTTTTTTGACGAAATGTGAGGGACAGAGGATGGCAAACGGACTTAAACTGGAAGGTCAGAGATTTGGTCATCTGACGGTACTGAAAAAACTGGATGAGCGGGAAAACAGGTATGTTGTATGGCTGTGCAGATGTGATTGTGGAAATGAGATAAAAGTAAATACCAGACATCTGATGCGTGGGACTGTAAAGGACTGTGGATGTATTCCGGAAAACAGTGCCAAGAGAGGACCGGTGGCAGAAGACCTTACAGGCCGGCGTTTCGGGAAACTTGTGGCAGTAAAAAAACTGGAAAGTAAAAACGGCAGGACCAGGTGGGAATGCCGCTGTGACTGCGGGAATATGCATATTTCCACTGCACACAGCCTGAAAGCCGGAAAATGTACCAGCTGCGGTTGCGGCCATTATGTCAGAGGTCGCGGGATCACCGACATCAGCGGACAGCGTTTCGGGCGGCTGACTGCTCTCTATCATACAGATAAAAGGAGCAAAAAGGGCTCTGTGTTCTGGCATTGTCGGTGTGACTGCGGAAATGAAGTGGATGTGACAGAGGATGGCCTTCTTCATGGTAATTACAGAAGCTGTGGCTGTCTGAGACAGGAGATATGGAAGGAGCTTCCCGGGCAGCTGCATATGGTAGATGGAACCTGTGTGGAGATGCTGGAAAAAAGAAAGCACCGCAGTGATAATACCAGCGGATTCCGTGGCGTCTATCAGCTGCGGAATGGAAAATACCGTGCTACCATCGGATTCAAGGGGAAACGATTTTATATCGGAACTTTTGTGGATTATCAGGATGCGGTCCAGGCCCGCCAGGAAGCGGAATCTACCATCCACGAAGGCTTTGTCCGCGCCTGGTACAGCTGGAACCGGCAGGCAGAAAAAGATCCCGGCTGGGCCAGAAATAATCCCCTGGTATACGAGATCCAACGGATCAACGGAGAGTTTCAGGTGACAACGAATATGAAAGAAAAAGAACTGCTGAAGTAAACTGAATATTCTCACATAAGCTGTCGCGTTAATGTGCTACAGCTTATTTTTTTGAAAAATACCGATAAAAATGTGGACAAAACCGAAAATAATGGTTAATATATACACATGCCTAAAAATCAAAAAAATGAAAATTATACGAAATATATAATATAAACCCGGAACGGATAAAAAACATATAGACATATTTACAAATCGACATCGCGGATATCAATACCGGAAGAAGTGGTGAAATAACGGGAGGAAGAGAATATGCTGAAATTTTTTAAAGGAAAAGATAAAGGAAATTTAATCTATGCACCCTGCAAGGGTAGAGTGGTTCCCCTTGCGGAGGTTCCGGACCCTGTCTTTGCGGATAAGGTACTGGGTGACGGTTTTGCCGTGATCCCGGCAGACGGCAGGATATATGCTCCGGCAGACGGTGAGGTGGCAATGGTATTTGATACGCTTCATGCAGTTACGCTGACAAGCACTCAGGGCGCGGAAATACTGATACATATCGGACTGGATACAGTCACACTTAAGGGCGAACCCTTTAAAGCGCACGTTGCAGCAGGTGACAAGGTTAAAAAGGGTGACCTTCTGATAGAGGCTGATCTGGACAAAATTGAGAAAGCCGGTTTAAACACGATTATCCCGGTTCTGATCTGCAACACAGATGATTACGGAAAGATAAGCCTCCAGAAGGAGGGGGATGTTTCGGCGGATGAAGCCGTCCTCAAGCTTTCATGATCATCTTCATGCAGCTGACAGGCTTATAGCAGCCCGGAGATAGTAGCAATTTTCGGGGTGTTATAACCGGAGTGATCCGGTCAAATATATTTATTTTAAGGGAGGGGAAATATATGAAATTTCTTCAAAAACTGGGAAAAGCGTTAATGCTTCCGGTGGCAGTACTGCCAATCTGTGGTATCCTCATGGGTATCGGATACTGGTTATGTCCGGCAACTATGCAGGGTGGAGACATTCATGGCGCAGCCAATCTGATCGGTCTGTTTCTGGTTAAGGCAGGCGGAGCTCTGATCGACAACATGGCAATCCTTTTTGCTATCGGTGTTGGTGTCGGTATGTCAGAAAAGAATGACGGAACCGGCGGAATTGCTGCACTTGCATCCTGGCTGATGCTCACAACACTTCTTTCTACAGGATTTGTTACAACCATCATGCCATCAATCGCTGACAATGCAACAAAGACTCTTGCATTTGACAAAATTGCGAATCCTTTTATCGGAATCCTTGCCGGTATCATCGGATCTACATGCTATAACAAATTCAAGAGCACCAAGCTTCCTGACTGGCTGTCATTCTTCAGCGGCAAGCGCTGCGTAGCGATCATCGCATGAGTGGTTTCCATTATCGTATCTGCTGTATTACTGTTTGTGTGGCCATTACTTTTCAGTGCACTTGTAGCATTAGGAAAAGCAGTTGCAGGTATGGATGTTGTTGGTGCAGGTATCTATGCATTCCTGAACCGTCTGCTGATCCCTACCGGATTACATCACGCACTGAACAATGTATTCTGGTTTGACACCATCGGACTTGGTGATCTTCAGCACTTCTGGGCAGGTGAAACCTCTGCAGATGTATCCTGGAGCCTTGGAATGTACATGTCCGGATTCTTCCCATGTATGATGTTTGGTATTCCTGGTGCAGCACTTGCAATGGTAAGATGTGCGAAACCTGCAAAGAAAAAAGTTGCCATCGGTCTTGTTGCATCTGCAGCGATCTGTGCATTTATCTGTGGTGTAACTGAGCCGTTCGAGTTTGGATTTATGTTCCTTGCTCCTGGCCTTTATGTAATTTATGCATTACTTTACGGTATCTTCACCATGATCACAGTTGCTCTTGGCTTCCGTGCAGGCTTCAGCTTCTCCGCCGGTGCGATGGATTTACTTTTCTCATCCTCACTTCCGGCAGCACAGAAGACATGGCTCATTCTTCCGCTTGGAATTGCAGCATTCATCGTATTCTATGTTGTATTCCTTTTTGCCATCAAGAAATTTGATCTGAAGACTCCGGGAAGAGAAGACGATGACGATCTTGAGGCAGAGAAGAATATCGAGCTTGCAAATGATGACTATACTGCTATTGCCGCAAAGATCCTTGAAGGCTGTGGCGGAAAAGAGAACATCACAAGTATCGATAACTGCATCACAAGACTGAGACTTGAGGTTAAGGATATTACAGCTGTAAATGATAAGGTGATCAAATCTGCAGGTGTTGCAGGCGTGATCAAACCTGGAAAAACTTCTGTACAGGTTATTATCGGAACCAAGGTTCAGTTTGTTGCAGATGCATTTTCTGCGCTTTGTAAATAATGACTTTTTTGGAGTCAGGTATTTGTTAAAATAATTATGGGGGCAGCAGAACTGTGAAAACGGTTCTGCTGCTGTTTTTTTGTATACCTTATATTGACCAATACTTTCAAAAAGCGTACAATGTTACTTCGATAAAAAACAACCGGTCAGTGCGTTTATGATTGCAATATTTCTACAGGGGGAATGAAGTTAATGAAATCCTGCATATTTCACAAAAAATATCTTTTAGCCGGCATATATATTATTTTTGTTCTGTTTACCTGCTGTAATTCCCGATTTTATCATACACCGCTGGCAAAAATATGTTCCGTAACAGAAAAACAGACTCTGAGCAGAGAAGGAACCAGGGGCTCAAAAGAATATTACTATACTCAGAATATTACGGCACGGATATTAAACGGTCCGCATAAAGGGGGAAAAATAACGGTCTCTAATGAATATACATCTTCTCAGGTTCAGACCAAGAAATATCATAAAGGAGACACCGTTCTTTTAAGCGGTTCAAAGGAAAGCCCCGGAAAAACGATACGTTCTGTAAAAAGGGATGGGTATCTGGCATTACTGGCAGGAGGATTATTTTTTCTTCTGATCTGCATTACAGGAAAGCAGGGATTTTACACGATCATATCACTGATACTGAATACAGTCATATTTGCGTATGGATTTCAGGCTTTTACAGAAGGGAAAAATATTTTAAATATCTGTAATGTCATCGCAGTTCTTTTTTCACTGACTACATTGATCTGTTTAAATGGAATTCATAGAAAAACATTTTCCTCAGTTCTTTCAACACTGTGTGTTCTGTTTCTGATCATGGCATTGTTTGAATTTTCTATTTATATGTACGGAGATCTGGATTATTCCAATCTGGAATACCTTGGAAGTACAGGCAATTCAGCAGATATATTCTGGGCAGATATTATGCTGACAGGACTTGGTGCAATTATGGATGTGACGGTGACGATCAGCGCAGCAGTAGGAGAGATCGTGCGGAAAAATCCATCGGTTTCTCTGAAAAGACTGATACATTCCGGTCGTGAAATCGGATATGATATTATGGGAACCATGATAAATGTACTGCTGTTTGTTCTGGCAAGCGGCATGATTCCCATGTTCATACTTAAGATGAATAATGATATAAGCTTTATAACGATCGTGAGATACCACATTCCATATGATATCTGTCGTTTTCTGATAGAAAGTATTGGAATTGTACTGGCAATACCAGTATCTGTTTTTATTGCTTCAGCGATTATGAAAATACCATCACGGAAAAGGGGTGTCAGAGAATGATCATTTTTCTTGCATTGATTTTAATTTTTCTGGTGATCTTGATTGGCGGAGAGCGTGGAGCCATGTCAATTATGACACTGGCGGGGAATATTGTAATTTTGTTTTTTTCAATTATGCTGATGTCTGCCGGTTTTCCTGTACTGCTCCTGATATTGGTGGCAGGTGCAGGTGTCTGTTATATTTCTCTGTTTTATCAGAACGGAAATAATCCAAAGACGCGGGCGGCTTTTCTGGCTACACTGCTGGTAATGTTACTTTTGTTTATTCCGATTTATATTATCACATGGAGATCAGGAAGTTACGGGTTAAATGAGCTGCAGATTTCGGAAGACGATTTTATGTACTATTACAGTACGGACCTTCATATTAACATGCTTCATGTAGGAATATTTGTAACTGTTTTCAGTACTCTTGGGGCTGTTATCGATACAGCATTATCTGTAACATCTTCTGTATATGAAGTCTGGACTCATAAAAACAGTCTGACAGCGAAAGAGCTTACAGCTTCCGGCTATCAGGTTGGGAAAGAAATTATCGGTACAACGGTAAATACGCTGCTGTTTGCCTATCTTGGAGGAACTATTTTATTGTTTTCATACATTCAGACACAGCAATATAGCCTGGAGATCATTCTTAATTCCCAGTTCCTATTCCAGGATGTTGCAGTCATGCTATCTGGTGTGGTAGCCTGCCTTATTACCGTCCCGGTATCGATCAGATGTATTATTCGACAGATCTCATGAAGCATATCTCCACTGCACTGAATACGGAATCCATGGTCCCGATACAGATGTTCTTTCCTGTATTCAGCAGACGTGGGCTCTCTTTTATGAAAGCAGTTATTATATTTATGTATTTATGGGAGTGCTTTTACAGGCAGTTCCATTTCTGATCCTGGGAGTCCTTCTATCTTCGGCGCTTCAGACATATGTATCGGAAAAATGGATCGTAAAATTACGGAAAATGTGAAGAAAGTGTGAAATTAGCACTCGCCTCTTGACAGTGCTAATAATGCGTGTTATAGTACATACAGAACAAAGGAAGAGAGAAAAAAGAAATCTTCCGGAGAAAGTTCTTACAGAATTTGCAGATGTTTTCAGAAACAGTAAATTAAAAACGCCTGCGCAGCACGCAGCGAATATAGATCAGGAGGAATGAGTTATGTTAATGCCAAGTATTTTCGGAGAAGATTTATTTGATGATTTTATGGGATATCCGACAGGCCGTCAGGCAGCTGCCAATGCTTATCCTCAGGTGAAGGATATGATGAAGACAGATATCCGTGATGTAGATGGCAATTATGAACTGGAGATTGATCTTCCGGGATTTAAGAAAGAGGATGTGAAGATCCAGCTGAAGAATGGTTATCTGAACATTCAGGCAACCAGAGAAGAGAAGAAGGACGAGAAGGATGATAAAGGTAAATATGTTCGTAGAGAACGTTATACAGGAACCTGCAACAGAAGCTTTTATGTAGGCTCGAGCATTAAGCATGAAGATATCCATGCGAAATATGAGAACGGAATCCTTCATGTAACCTTCCCGAAGGAAGAAACCAAGAAAGAAGCAGAAGAGAAGAAATTTGTTTCTATTGATTGATCAGCATTTATTGTGAAGCCCCGGTACTGGATTGCAAGCTCCGGGTGATGGGATATAGCATAATAACAATATCCGGAACAACCCAAACGGATATTGCAATATTAAAGCTCCAAATTGCACATTGCATTTGTTTATATAAATGAATATAACCCCCTTTTTTCCACCCCTCTGCCAATGTCCGGCAGAGGGGTTCTTTACGTTTCAGCCTGAAGTACAGAGGTGAATTCTGATTACTGTTTACTGGTAATATTCCGCGAAGCGTGTTGCTGAGAACGGAGTGAACAGTAACGAATTCTGATTAACTTTACACTCTTTCCTCACTCTGTTATACTTGGAACAGGTAAACAGCGGAAATTCGGCAATACTATAAAATTGGGGAAAGAGTTTTTACAGAGGTGAATATATGGGAGATAAGATCAAGGTTATCATGGACTGTGATCCCGGAATCGATGACGGGATCGCACTGGCATATGCGGCAGCACATCAGGATGAACTGGAGCTGCTTGCAGTGACGACATCTGCAGGAAGTACCAGGATAGAAAGAGTGACCCAAAATGCACTGGAGCTGGTGGATTTTTACGGACTGAAGGTTCCGGTGGCAGGAGGCCAGGACCGTCCTCTTGTGAAAGCGGCAATTCATGCGGAAGAATTCCACGGAGAGACAGGGCTTGGCCATTGCGTACTGCCGGAAGCAAAATCAGAGGCTGCTTCTGACAATGCAGTGCTTTTTATCCGTGACATTCTGAATGCCATTCCGGAGGGCGAGCAGGTAGTAATGATCGAAACTGCACCAATGACTAATCTTGCACTTCTGTTGAAGGTTTTTCCTGAAATAAAGAATAAGATCAGAAAAATTGTTTTTACAGGCGGCGCAGCAAAAGGCGGAAACATCACACCGGCAGCGGAATTCAACATCTACGCAGATCCGGAGGCGGCAAAGATCGTATTCGATTCCGGAATCCCACTGATCATGTGTGGACTGGATGCTACCCTGAAATGTAATCTCACCAGAAACCAGATCATGAAGCTGTGCCAGTCCGGTGATCCGGCAGCCAGAGCCTGTGGAGATATGGCTGGCTACGTACTTGAAAATTTTTCCAAATATCGCTGCGTTGCAAGTATCCATGCTGCTGTACCGTTTATGTATCTCATCCATCCGGAGTTCTTTAAAACAGAAAAAGTATTCCTGGATGTGGATTGTTCAGACGGTGCCGGACGGGGTGCCACATTATGCGATTTCCGCTGGTGGCTACACGAAGAAGACGAAATGAAAGATATGATTCTGACAGATGCAGATACAGAAAGCTTCCAGCAGGAGCTGTTTGAAGCGATTTATTCTGTGTCCGAATGCAAAAATATGAAATAGCCGGACAACGATCCGGAAACAGCTGCATTTATGAAGCAGCTGAGCAGTCAGATAAGAGGACAGAAAACCCATGAACTATATTGTATTTGACCTGGAATGGAACCAGAATCCGGATGGAAGAAGACATCCGGATAGTCGGCTCCCGTTTGAGATCATAGAGATCGGGGCAGTAAAATTAAATGAAAAAAGAGAGATCGTTGATACCTTTCAGTGCCTGATCAAGCCCAAAGTGTACCACTGGATCCACGACAGTATCCATGAAGTGATCCACGTGGATTATCATGAACTGGAAAAAGGCATCCCTTTTCCAAGGGCAATCCGGAGATTTCTGGAATGGTGCGGGGAGGAGTATCGCTTTTTTACCTGGGGAGACCAGGATGTGATGGAACTTCAGCGCAATATGAAATACTATAATCTTCTGAAGCTGATGCCAGGGCCGGTGCATTACTACGATGTGCAGAAACTTTTCAGCATAAAATTCGAGGATGGAATATCCAGGCGTTCCCTGGAATATGCTACAGACTACCTGCAGCTTCCCAAAAACCGGGATTTTCACCGGGCACTGGCAGACGCCAGCTATACTGCCAGGATACTCCTGGAGATTGATGAAGCCTGCATGATCCGCCATCCGTCCCTGGATGTATATCAGAATCCAAAATCCAGAGACAGCGAGATCTATATTTCCTATACAGACCATGACAAGTTTGTGTCCAGGGAATTTGTATCAAAGGAGCGTCTGATGAAGGACCGTACTATGGTAAGTACCATGTGTCCTATCTGCAGATGCCCTGCCAAGAGGAAGATCCGCTGGTTCAGTACCAACAATTCCAAGGTATATTACAGCCTTGCCCTTTGCCATGAGCATGGACCTGTTGCCGGAAAGATCCGGATCCGAAAAACCGATGAGGGAAAATATTTCGGGGTGAAGACCCTGAGAGCAGAAGATACAGAAGCGGCGGATGAGATCCGTGAAAAGCACGAATCTCTCCGCCGCAGGAAAATGTTACGAAGCCAGGAGAAGATCTGATACGATGTTTCGTTCGTATTGCATTCCCCATCCGACCATTTGTTTCTTATAATAATATTTGCTTTTCAGACGCAGTGGGCCGACAGCATTCTGAAGAACGGCCTGGCGTTTGTTAAGCTGTGATTTTTTGATACCTTTTGGAAGGGTCACATAAACCTTTGTCTGATAATAAAACGGATAGGTGTTTCCGTTATTCTTAAGGATATATTTGTCACAAGGGAGTACCTTAAACGGGACTGGCTCCATGGACACCTTCATATCCACTTTTTCAAAATTTTCAAAACCATAATTAAAAAGAGAAGCGGTATCGCTGTAAGCATTTGCCGCGGAAGTAGAATTCAGGATCACGGCTACCAGCGTTATATTTCCTCGTTTGCAGTAGGTGACAAGTGTGTTGCCGGATGCATCCGTGTAGCCTGTTTTTCCGCCACGGACGCCTTCATAATAATATTCGCCGTTTTTCATCATCTTGTGATGATTGAGCAGCTGGCGGGCTTCCGCAAATTTATTGGTAGGCGGGATCTCGTAATAACGTTTGGTGCAGTATCGCCGGAAAAGAGGATTCAGCCAGGCGGATTTGGCGATCTTTGCCATGTCGGAGGCTGTGGTGTAATGATTCTCATCCGGAAGACCGTTGGGATTATTAAAGTGTGTGTTCTTGCAGCCAAAAAGCTTGGCGCGCCAGTTCATGAGTTCTGCGAATTTCTTTACAGAGCCGGAAACTTCTTCCGCAATGGCGACAGACATTTCATTAGCGGACTGGAGCATGACAGCCATCAGGGCCTGATCCCTGGTGAATTTTTCACCGGGAGCAGCATAAATACTGGAATCTCCGGCAGTTACACTGGTGGAAGCTTTTTCAGATACGGTAATGTTTGTCTTAGCGTTCAGATTTTCGCAGGCAAGCAGTGTAGTCAGGATCTTCGTGATGCTGGCAGGGTAGAGCTGTGTGTCCGCATTTTTGGAATAAAGAACGGCTTCTGTATTTACATCCATAAGGACTGCAGCCTGTGCTTCGATGCCGGGACCTTTGGGCCACCCGTCAATGGAATCGGTGTCGGCAGCCTGTGAATAATAGCTGGAGTGAGCAGGCGTGACTGCTGCTGCCTGACCATCAGGAACCGGTGTGGCAGTGACGATAGGATCACCATATTCATCGTATCCATAGGCAGCCGCCGCGCAGGGAGCTGCGCCTGTGAGCAGGATCCCTATGCCGAGAATGCCTGCAAAGATCCGGCGCAAGGATCGTTTTTTCATATTTTTCATAACAAGATACCTTTCAGTGATAAATCCGGGCGAGAAGGTTATTATTCATTTGAGGATCAGTAACCGAAAAAATCTTGCCCGTTTTGTGATGAGGTGCAGTATTTCATTAATTATAGCATTGTATTAATGAAACGCTGTATTTTTGCCCTCAAGATTCTGTAGTAGTATACCACTTTCCTCCCGGAAAAACCACTTGCAGTCTGTGAAAATTCCATTAAGAAGAAGTGAACATACATATAATAAGAAAAATCCATGAAAACACTTGACATATGGATTTTCCCCAACCTATAATAGACAGCGTATATAGAAAAAGCTGTGATGGAGACAGTAGGCCATATGGAAAGCTTGCAGCGAACCGGGGATGGTGGGAGCCCGGGACGAGTAAATATGGCGGAATATCACTCCTGAGCTTCAGTTCCGAAGTTGTCCGGCAGCAGCCGGAAGAATATCTGATATACAGATGATCATTAAGTAAGAACTGACGGATTTCCTCCGTTACAGGGAACATATATCGGCAGATACAAAGAATTGTCCGCCATGAACAGACATGGAACAACAGCCCGCGCCATAACACAGAGCATAAGAACACAGCAGAAGACGCAGGGATCCGGACACAGGCCCGTATAATGTAACAGGTGGTACAGCGAATCAGACTTCGTCCTTTTACAGGATGGGGTCTTTTTTTATAAGTGCCCGAAGCATTGGCACGAACAGGTATCTGTGAAGAAACAATCCGCTGTGGCCTTACAGATGAGGCAGCAGCCAGTAATCAGACACAGGAGGTAAATATTGTGTATCGTAAAGTTGACACGAATCTGAATTTTGTTGACCGTGAAAAAGAAGTTGAGAAATTCTGGAAAGACAACAAGATTTTCGAAAAGAGTATGGACAGCCGTAAAGAGGGCGAGACATACACATTCTATGACGGACCGCCTACCGCAAATGGTAAGCCACATATCGGACACGTTCTGACACGAGTTATCAAGGATATGATCCCGAGATACCGTACAATGAAGGGGTACATGGTTCCGAGAAAAGCAGGATGGGATACTCACGGACTTCCGGTTGAGCTTGAGGTTGAGAAGAAGCTTGGCCTTGACGGCAAGGAGCAGATCGAGGAGTACGGAATGGAGCCGTTCATTCAGCAGTGTAAGGAGAGCGTATGGAAATACAAGGGAATGTGGGAGGATTTCTCATCTACCGTTGGTTTCTGGGCTGACATGGAGCATCCGTATGTAACATACGACAACAATTTCATCGAGTCTGAGTGGTGGGCGCTGAAAGAGATCTGGGAAAAAGGTCTCCTTTATAAAGGCTTTAAGATCGTTCCTTATTGCCCACGCTGTGGAACTCCGCTTTCCGCACAGGAGGTTTCTCAGGGCTACAAGACTGTTAAAGAGCGCTCTGCGATCGTACGTTTCAAGGTTGTTGGTGAGGACGCATACTTCCTGGCATGGACAACAACACCATGGACACTTCCGTCCAACGTTGCACTTTGTGTAAACCCGGATGAGATCTACTGCAAGGTAAAAGCAGCAGACGGCTATACCTACTACATGGCAGAGGCACTTCTGGACAAGGTTCTCGGCAAGCTTGCAAAGGATGATGAGCCTGCATATGAGATCCTTGAGAAATATAAAGGAACAGACCTTGAGCGCAGAGAATATGAGCCGCTTTTTGCATGTGCAGGAGAGGCAGCAGCAAAACAGCACAAAAAAGCTCATTTCGTAACCTGTGACAACTACGTTACCATGAGTGATGGTACCGGTATCGTTCATATCGCACCTGCATTTGGTGAGGATGACAGCCGTGTCGGACGTGAGTATGACCTTCCGTTCGTACAGTTCGTAGACGGACAGGGTAACATGACCAAAGAGACACCATACGCAGGTGTATTCGTAAAGAAAGCGGACCCGATGGTTCTCACAGACCTTGACAAAGAGGGCAAGCTTTTTGACGCACCGAAATTCGAGCATGATTATCCGCACTGCTGGAGATGTGACACACCGCTTATCTACTATGCACGTGAGTCCTGGTTCATCAAGATGACTGCAGTAAAGGATGATCTGATCCGTAACAACAATACTATCAACTGGATTCCGGAGAGCATCGGTAAGGGACGTTTCGGTGACTGGCTTGAGAATGTTCAGGACTGGGGTATTTCCAGAAACCGTTACTGGGGAACACCACTGAATATTTGGCAGTGTGAGTGCGGACATATGGAATCCGTAGGAAGCCGTCAGGATCTCTATGAGAAGAGTGGTGACGAGCGCGCGAAGACCATCGAGCTTCACCGTCCATACATTGATGATATCACCATGAAGTGTCCGGACTGCGGCAAGACCATGCACCGTGTACCGGAGGTAATCGACTGCTGGTTCGATTCCGGAGCAATGCCTTTTGCACAGCATCATTATCCATTTGAGAATAAAGACCTGTTCGAGCAGCAGTTCCCGGCAGACTTCATCTCCGAGGCTGTTGACCAGACAAGAGGATGGTTCTACTCCCTTCTTGCTGAGTCCACACTGCTTTTCAACAAGGCTCCGTATAAGAATGTAATCGTTCTGGGACATGTACAGGATGAGAACGGACAGAAGATGAGTAAGTCCAAGGGAAATGCAGTAGATCCGTTTGACGCACTGAACAAATACGGCGCAGATGCAATCCGCTGGTATTTCTACATCAACAGTGCTCCGTGGCTCCCGAACCGTTTCCATGGCAAGGCAGTTGTAGAGGGACAGAGAAAGTTCATGAGCACTCTGTGGAACACCTACGCATTCTTCGTACTGTATGCGAACATTGACAATTTTGATGCAACTAAATATACTTTAAATTACGATAAGCTTCCGGTTATGGATAAATGGCTGCTCAGCAAGCTGAATACCATGGTGAAGACTGTCGATGCGGATCTTGATTCCTACAAGATTCCGGAGGCTGCAAGAGCACTCCAGGAATTTGTTGACGATATGAGTAACTGGTATGTAAGAAGAAGCCGTGAGCGTTTTTGGGCAAAGGGCATGGAGCAGGATAAGATCAATGCTTACATGACACTTTACACAGCACTGGTAACAGTTGCCAAGGCTGCAGCTCCGATGATCCCGTTCATGACTGAGGATATCTACCAGAACCTTGTAAGAAGCATTGATGCAGACGCTCCGGAGAGTATCCATCTCTGCGATTACCCGGAGGTAAACGAAGCATGGATCGACAAGGATCTTGAGGCAAACATGGAAGAGCTTCTTGAGATCGTTGTTCTCGGACGTGCATGCAGAAATACCGCAAACATCAAGAACCGTCAGCCGATCGGAACCATGTATGTAAAAGCTGAGAAAGCTATGGATAAATTCTACACAGATATCATCGCAGATGAGCTTAACGTAAAAGAAGTGAAATTCGCAGATGATGTAGAGTCCTTCATTTCCTACAGCTTCAAGCCGCAGCTTCGTACAGTAGGACCGAAATACGGCAAGCTTCTGAACGGCATCCGTACCGCACTCTCCGAGATCGACGGAACCGCAGCAATGAAAGAGCTGAGAGATAATGGTGTTCTCGTTCTTGACATTGACGGAAACAGCGTCGAGCTTGCAGAGGAAGACTTATTGATCGAAACAGCCCAGAGCGAGGGCTATGTGACAGAGACAGACGGTGAGACATCCGTTGTCCTTGATACAAACCTTACACCCGAACTGATCCAGGAGGGCTTTGTCCGCGAGATCATCAGCAAGGTTCAGACTATGCGTAAAGAGGCTGGTTTCGAAGTCATGGACAAGATCCTTGTCTATGCAAAAGATAACGATAAGATCATGGATATCATGAAAGCAAACCAGGATGAGATCAAACGTGAAGTACTGGCAGAAAACATTATTCTGGGAGAAGCAGAGGGTTATACCAAGGAGTGGAACATCAATAAAGAGGCTGTAACACTGGGAGTATCCAAAGTACAGGAGGAAAACTAATGATTGACAAGCAGTTTGAGAAAGAGGAATTCAAAAAAAGTGTAAAAGAAAACGTAAAATTCCTTTATCGAAAAACACTGGAAGAGGCTACACAGGAGCAGATCTTTCAGGCTGTAAGCTACACTGTGAAGGATGTGATCATTGACAACTGGCTCAAGAGCCAGAAGGCGTATGAAAAACAGGACCCGAAGATCGTATATTATATGTCCATGGAGTTCCTTATGGGCCGTGCCCTTGGAAACAACCTGATCAACCTTGGTGCATACGGCGAGGTTAAGGAGGCTCTTGAGGAGCTTGGACTTGACATTAACTGCATCGAAGACCAGGAGCCGGATCCGGCTCTTGGAAACGGTGGACTTGGAAGACTGGCAGCATGCTTCCTGGATTCTCTTGCAACTCTGAACTACTGTGCATACGGATGCGGAATCCGTTACCGTTATGGTATGTTCAAGCAGGAGATCCGTGACGGTTATCAGGTAGAGGCACCGGATAACTGGCTGAAGAACGGCTATCCTTTCGAGCTCCGTCGTCCGGAGTATGCAAAAGAGGTTCATTTCGGCGGATATGTACGTGTTGAGTGGGATCCGGTGAAGAACGAGAATAAATTCATCCATGAAGGATATCAGGCAGTTAAGGCTGTTCCTTACGATATGCCGATCACAGGTTATAACAACGATGTTGTAAACACACTTCGTATCTGGGATGCAGAGCCGATCGTAGACTTCAACCTTGACTCTTTTGACAAGGGTGATTATCACAACGCAGTAGAGCAGGAGAACCTTGCACGTACTATCGTAGAGGTGCTTTATCCGAATGATAACCATATGGCAGGTAAAGAGCTTCGTCTGAAACAGCAGTACTTCTTCGTATCTGCCAGCCTTCAGGCAGCGATTGCCAAATACAAAAAAACACACGACGACATTACCAAGCTTCATGAGAAGGTTGTATTCCAGATGAATGATACTCATCCGACAGTTGCAGTTGCAGAGTTGATGCGCATTCTTATCGATGAGGAAGGTCTTGGCTGGGATCAGGCATGGGATATCACAACAAAATGCTGTGCTTACACCAACCACACCATCATGTCCGAGGCACTTGAGAAATGGCCGATCGAGCTGTTCTCCAGACTGCTTCCGCGTGTATACCAGATCATCGAGGAGATCAACCGTCGTTTCATTCTTGAGATCCAGCAGAAATATCCTGGAAACTTCGAGAAGATCAAGAAGATGGCGATCATCTATGACGGACAGGTTAAGATGGCTCACCTTGCGATCGTTGCAGGCTACTCTGTAAACGGTGTTGCACGCCTTCATACCGAGATCCTCAAGAATCAGGAGCTGAAGGATTTCTATGAGATGATGCCTGAGAAGTTCAACAACAAAACAAACGGTATCACACAGAGACGTTTCCTTGCTCATGGAAACCCGCTTCTGGCTGATTGGGTAACAGACAAGATCGGACCGGACTGGATCACAGATCTTTCCCAGCTTTCCAAGCTTAAGGTTTACGCAGACGATGAGAAGGCTCTTCAGGAGTTCATGACCATCAAGTTCAAGAACAAAGAGCGTCTTGCAAAATATATCCTGGAGCACAATGGTGTTGAGGTTGACCCGCACTCTATCTTCGATATCCAGGTTAAGAGACTTCATGAGTACAAACGTCAGCTTCTTAACATCCTGCATGTGATCTATCTGTACAACCAGATCAAGGCACATCCGGAGATGGATTTCTATCCAAGAACATTTATCTTTGGTGCAAAAGCTTCCGCAGCTTACGCACGTGCAAAGAAGATCATCAAGCTGATCAACTGTGTGGCAGATGTTGTAAACAATGATGCTTCCATCAACGGTAAGCTGAAGGTTGTATTCATCGAGAACTACCGTGTATCCAACGCTGAGATCATTTTTGCGGCAGCAGATGTTTCCGAGCAGATCTCCACAGCAAGTAAAGAGGCTTCCGGTACAGGTAACATGAAATTCATGCTGAATGGTGCTCCGACACTTGGAACCATGGATGGTGCTAACGTTGAGATCGTACAGGAGGTTGGCGAGGAGAATGCATTTATCTTCGGTATGAGCTCCGACCAGATCATCAACTATGAGAACAACGGCGGTTACGATCCGGACTTCATCTACAACACAGATCCGGAGATCCGTCAGGTACTGATGCAGCTGATCAACGGAACCTTCTCCAGCGATACAGAGATGTTCCGTGACATCTACAATTCACTTCTCGACAAACGCAACATGCCGAGACCTGACCAGTACTTCATCCTTGGCGACTTCCGTTCCTATGCAGAGGCACAGAAGCGTGTTGAGGAAGCATATAAGGATGAGAAACGCTGGGCTAAGATGGCACTTCTCAATACAGCATGCAGCGGTAAGTTCACATCCGACAGAACTATCCAGGAGTATGTAGATGATATCTGGCATCTGGATAAGGTTGTTGTGAAAGAGAACTAAGATATAGAAAGTAATCTGCAAAGTATTACCATAAAATAAATTTCCACACAAAAACAGGGCGCGTCAGAAGTGGTGACGGCCCTGTTTTTTGTGTGGAAATTATGCCGGATTGATGACGATCCGGTTCCGTCTGGCCAGTGCAATGGCGATATGGCAGCTTTCCGCGATGGCGCAGGCTTTATCGGCAAAGCTGATGATCCAGGCTTCCCTGTTGCGTGGAAGAGGTCCCAGAGGGAACATATGTGAGAGTATCGCATCCAGCTCTCTGTCTGTGACATCAAAGTGTGCGGCACTGTTGTCTGCGGCGGCCTTCGGGTGATAAAACGCCTGATGCTCACCGGTTGGTGTCTCCGCCCTGAAGTCATAGGGACAGAAATCGTGGAGAAGCCCTGCCCTTGCGGCGGCTTTCTCGTCACATCCCAGCTTCCTGGCAATGAACCAGGAGAGGTAAGAAACATTGATACTGTGCATGAGCCGTGTGGTCCACTGGTGGTGGGTGTACAGGCTCAGCTTCAGGAACTCTCTGTTACAGAGGATGTTCTTCACAAGCGCATGATATTCCTGTGAGACCTCATCCGACACCGTGATATCCATCGGCAATCACCTTCTTTCTTTTGTTTATAATTTCATTATGACTATTATGGAGAAAAATGCAATAAAGTTTATATTTTTTTTATAAATTAGTTGAGACAAATTTTTTCAGAATGGAATCTTCTGTTTTTCATCTGTTTTCCATGACCGGAGATATGGTATAGTAATGAACAGAATTGGTGTCAGTGAAAATATTATGAAAAGACGGAGGAGAGAGAACGAATATGAAACCAGAAAAACTGATTGAAGTACTTTCTGTTGCAGAACGATTAAAAGATGCAGTGCGTCATTGCTATACATCCGGAGGCAGGCGGGAGAGTGTTGCGGAGCATTCCTGGAGAATTTCTCTGATGGCATATTTTGTCAGCGACGAGTTTCCGGAGGCAGATCTTCTGAAGATCATGAAAATGTGTCTGATCCATGATATGGGAGAAGCTTTTACCGGGGATATCCCAGCTTTTGAAAAAACAGTAAAAGATTCAGAAAAAGAAGCCGATGTGCTGGGTGAATGGGTGAAAACTCTGCCGGAACCATTTGATAAAGAGATGGCAGAACTGTATCAGGAAATGGAAGCACAGCAGACTCTGGAATCCAGAATCTACAAAGCTTTGGACAAACTGGAAGCGCTGATCCAGCACAATGAATCCGACATCAAAACCTGGATCCCACTGGAATATAACCTGCAGATGACCTACGGAAATGAACAGGTGAAATTCTCAGATTATCTGACGGAGTTTCGGGAGCAGGTAAGAGCAGATAGTGTGCGGAAGATTGAAAAATCTGTACACTAATTTGCACATCTCCATCAGAAACATTAAAAAAGAGGGAACCATTTTACGTGGTTCCCTCTTGTAAAAATTCCGATTTTATGCGGATTTCTTATTTACCAAAGTATCTCTTAAGCAGTCCAGCGAATGCTTTGCCGTGTCTTGCTTCGTCTTTAGCCATCTCATGTACTGTGTCATGGATTGCGTCAAGGTCAGCTGCTTTCGCACGTTTTGCAAGGTCGAATTTACCTGCTGTAGCGCCGTTTTCAGCCTCTACACGCATCTGAAGGTTCTTCTCTGTGCTGTCTGTTACAACCTCACCAAGGAGCTCTGCGAATTTAGCTGCATGCTCTGCTTCCTCGTAAGCTGCTTTTTCATAGTACATACCAACTTCCGGATATCCTTCTCTGTGAGCAACTCTAGCCATTGCAAGATACATACCAACCTCAGAGCACTCGCCCTCGAAGTTCGCTCTCAGGTCTGCAAGGATGTCCTCGCTGACACCTTTAGCTACACCTACAACGTGCTCAGCTGCCCATGAGAGCTCGCCTTCCTGTTTCTGGAATTTAGAAGCTGGTGCTTTACATACTGGACAGGCTTCCGGTGCCTGCTCGCCTTCATAAACATATCCACATACTGTACATACCCATTTAGCCATAGTAATGATCTCCTTTTCTTTTTTGAAATATATTGTTTGTTTTTGTTTCTTCTAAATTAATAATAGTAATTATTACTATTTTATGATACCATGTGATCTTTGTTTTGTCAAGCTTGTTTTTCTTCTTTTTTCAGGCATTCCTTGCAGATCCCATAGAAGCTTGCATCTACGTCAAAGACTTTTCCGTGGATAAATTCTGCAGCTGCCTGTTCAAGAATTCCGTTAAGGCTGTCTGACTGCATATCGATCACCCGGTTGCATCTGGTACACATGAAATGTGAGTGTGGTGCGACCCTTCCATCGTAGCGATCCGCGCTTCCGAAATTGGTCAGCTTCCGGATCTCACCGATGTCACTGAGAAGAGAAAGATTACGGTAGACAGTTCCGAGACTGATATTCGGGTAGATCTGTCGGAGATTCTCGTATACTGTATCTGCCGTTGGATGATCTGTTCTGGATCTCAGAAATTCCTTGATGGATTCTCGCTGACGGCTGTATTTAAGTGCTGCCATAATGTTTCCCCCTTTCAGTAATAGTAATTGTTACTGATATTATAATACATGGCAGAGGGAAGTTTGTCAAGAGGTTTGGATATGATTATCCTGAAATATTTTCATTTTATGAGCTGGATGTAAATGAGTATTTTTACGCTGCGGGTGTAGGGGATATTTGCAACCCTGCAGAGGACTTATTTGATTCGGTTAAATGGTGAGAACTGGCAGTCGGATGTCTGACAGAGTGTTTGTTATAAGGAATATTGTGCCCTTAATGATAGGATTTTATCAGTAAAAGTCCGCAAGGAAAATTTTTAAAAAATAAGTTGACAAAGACTAACTTTGGCGGTATATTTACAATAGTTAGAAGAATCTAACTAAAACGTAAAGGAGAATGTAAATGACTTGTGAAAAATTTGAATCTGTCATGGGTTATCATTGTTCCCCTGTATTAATGGGAATGAAACCGGCGAATCTTGTTTCCTTTTCCAAGGAAAAAATGCCGGAGCTGCCGGAGATCATTTCGGATTATGAGGAGAGTCTTGAACGGGAAGGTATCCGTATGGAGATCATCTGTGGATGCAGGAAGCATTATCTTCTTCTGGTGTACCGGCCGGATATGCTGCAGGAATATCTTAAGCAGGATGAAGCCAGGAAACTTTTGCTCCAGGATGGGTATAATATAGATAGTTCTTTGGATGAGATGATCGCCCGTTTGAAGGAGAGATTTTTTCATAAGACGGAGTTTCCTCATGAGATCGGACTTTTCCTGGGTTATCCCATTGAAGACGTGAAGGGCTTCCGGAAGTTCGGAGGCAGTGGCTGCAAGATGTGTGGTTACTGGAAGGTTTATGATGATGTGGAGCAGGCTCGCAGGATTTTTGACAGCTATGATAAGTGCCGGGAGTTTACTGCGGCGCAGATCCGTGCGGGGTATTCGATTTTGCAGGTTGTTGGTATGAAGCATCTCTGTACATCTCAGATGTGCGTATAATATAAAGTTTAAAAACAGGAGGTTTTTAAGATGAGCAAGGTAGGAATTATTTACTGGTCTTCCACAGGCAACACAGAGGCAATGGCACAGGCTGTTGAGGAAGGTGCAAAAGCAGCTGGTGCGGATGTTGAGATCATGGAAGTTGCAGATGCAGATGTAGATAAAGCTCTCTCTTATGATGTTTTGGCACTTGGTTGTCCGGCAATGGGAGATGAGGAGCTTGAGGATGGTGAGTTCGAGCCATTCTTCTCTGATCTGGAAGGCAAACTTTCCGGTAAGAAAGTTGCGCTTTTCGGTTCCTATGACTGGGGCGATGGTGAGTGGATGAGAACCTGGTGTGGCAGAGCTAAGGATGCTGGTGCTGAGCTTGTTGAGGATGAGGGGCTTATTGTAAACAACACACCTGATGATGAAGGACTTGCAGCTTGCCGTGAACTTGGCGGAAAACTTGCATAAGATATATTAGATTTCAAATAAATAAAAACTGAGCAGAGCATTGGATTCTCAAATACAAACACCATCCGGACAGAAGGGATAGATATCTTTTTTGTCCGGGTGGTGTTTTATTTTGAGCGAAAATATCTGCTTATTACTTTGAGAAAATATAGAAGAAATGAATATTAAGACAAAAAATCCTTGTTGATTTTAATATTTACGTGTCCTAAAATAGATAAAAATGAAATAAAGCAGGAAAGTGAGGGATGCCGGATGACGCGGGAGGAAGCGGAACAGTATTTATATTATGCGATGACAATTGGTGAACAGCTTCTTTGCTGCGGAGCAGAGGTTGGACGTGTGGAAGATACCATACGGCGGATCTGCCTGGCATATGGAGCCACCCGGGCAGATGTTTTTTCTATCACATCCAGTATTGTGACGACTATTTATGGAGAGGATTTCGGTATTTGCACCCAGACGCGGCGTGTGCCGGGAATGTCCAATGATCTGGGACGGCTGGATGACCTGAACCAGCTTTCCAGATACATCTGTGAGTATCGGCCGAAGCCGGAGGAGATCCAGAAGGGGCTGGAAAAGATCCGGGATAAACAAGGATATTCTTTTAAAACGCAGATTTTGATCTATGCTGTAATTTCAGGTTCTTTTTCCGTGTTTTTCGGAGGAGATGTCAACGATATGATTGCTTCTGCGCTGATTGGTATCGCTCTGAAGCTGTTTGAGGCTTTTGTAAAAAAGGGCGCATTAAACTCGCTGCTGACAGTGCTTCTTTGCTGCGGAGCCGGCGGAGTACTTTCCAATCTTACAGTTCTGATCGGGCTTGGACATCATGCGGATCTGATCAGTATCGGAAATATCATGCTTCTGATACCGGGAATTGCATTTACCAATTCATTGCGTGATATGTTTTCAGGAGATACCATTACAGGTTTGATCCAATGTATGGAGGCACTTTTGCTGGCACTGGTCGTGGGCCTTGGTTTTACGGTGGCGAATCTGTTGTTTTAACCGAATCAGGGAAGTTCTCTTGAAGGTTGCGAAAAGCAATAAGCAGTGAATGAGGAGGTTACATACTGTATCAATTGTGGAGTAGCGAAATGCAGCAGATAATGGGAGTATTTGAGAGTAGTTATGATTTATTCAGGAGGAAAATATGCGGGAAATCATACAGCTGGTCGTATCCTTCACAGGATCTCTCGGCTTTGCGGCATTATTTAATATCCATGGAAAAAAACTCTGGTTTGCGGCATTGGGTGGATGCCTGTCCTGGGCTGTATATCTGGCAGTAGAGTTCATAACGCCAAGTCCGTATGTGTGCGGTTTCTGGTCAACAGTAGCTATTACCTTGTATGCAGAATGTATGGCAAGAATTCATAAAACGCCGGTAACTGTATTTCTGGTTTCCGCGACAATTCCGCTGATTCCGGGAGCAGCACTTTACCGGACAATGAACTGGATGTTGATGAAGGACTGGGCGAAATTCCAGAAAGACGGAATCTATACGATCCTTTTTGCGGTGAGCATGGCAGCAGGAATGACGCTGACAACTATTGCGTTCCGGATGGCGTGGCGGTGGATGTACAGGCAGAGGAGAATGTAATACAGTATCGAAATTCCCCGTTTACAAACCATCAGAAATGTGTTACGATTTTCCCATATGGAAAACTCATGGAAGAAGAGAGTACATGTGTACACCGTACTACAGGGAAATCCCCGGAGGACTTTTTAGATGCAGGCTGTGACGCAGTTGATGTCATAGATCTGCGGCAGAGTGAATGGTAAAGGTTCACTTTATGCAGGAGTTCCGAGACTGAGAGGGATGTGCAGGCACAGATGGAAGATGGCTTCGGAGAGGCATTGCTGAACCGGTTTAAACGCGATAAGCGAAGTGCGAATGTCCGATTTAACGGATACCGGCAGGCAGTGACAGGACCGCCTGTTATAGCGGAAGGGTATAGAGCTTGCTGTACCTGATGAGGTTTTTGCCGCGAGGCAGGAACGAAAAGAAGTGGTAACACGGGTAATAACTCGTCTTCTCATATCGTTATGGTATGAGAAGGCGTTTTTTTATTTTTATATTTATGGAGGAAAGAAAAGATGGAAAAGCAGAGATATTATATCAGCACTGCCATTGCGTACACATCCGGTAAACCACATATCGGAAATACTTATGAGGTTGTTCTTGCGGATGCGATCGCACGTTTTAAAAGACAGCAGGGTTATGACGTATATTTTCAGACAGGTACTGACGAGCATGGCCAGAAGATCGAGCTGAAGGCTGAGGAGGCTGGTGTTACACCGAAGGAATTCGTAGATAACGTTTCCGGTGAGATCAAACGTATCTGGGATCTGATGAACACATCCTATGATAAATTCATCCGTACAACAGATAAAGACCATGAAGAGCAGGTCAAAAAAATCTTCAAAAAAATGTATGCAAAGGGAGATATCTACAAGGGTCATTATGAAGGAATGTACTGTACACCATGTGAGTCCTTCTTCACAGAGTCCCAGCTTGTAGACGGCAAATGTCCGGATTGCGGACGTCCATGCGTACCTGCCAAGGAAGAGGCATATTTCTTCAAAATGAGTAAATATGCAGATAAGCTTATTGACTACATCAACACACATCCGGATTTCATCCAGCCGGAGTCCCGTAAAAACGAGATGATGAACAACTTCCTTCTTCCGGGACTTCAGGATCTCTGTGTATCCAGAACATCCTTTAAATGGGGAATCCCGGTAGATTTCGATCCGAAGCACGTTGTATATGTATGGCTGGATGCCCTGACAAACTATATCACAGGTATCGGCTATGACTGCGACGGAAACAGCAGCGATAAATTCAACAAATACTGGCCGGCAGATCTTCACCTGATCGGAAAAGATATCATCCGTTTCCATACCATTTACTGGCCGATCTTCCTGATGTCTCTGGATCTTCCGCTTCCGAAACAGGTATTCGGACATCCATGGCTGCTTCAGGGCGATGGAAAAATGAGTAAATCCAAAGGAAATGTAATCTATGCAGATGAGCTGGTTGAGTTCTTCGGTGTAGATGCTGTTCGTTATTTTGTACTCCACGAGATGCCATTTGAGAATGACGGTGTGATCACATGGGAGTTGATGGTTGAGAGACTGAATTCCGACCTTGCAAACACACTTGGAAATCTTGTAAACCGTACAATTTCCATGTCCAACAAATATTTTAACGGAGTCGTTGAGAATAAGAATGTTACTGAGCCGGTTGATGAGGATCTTAAGAGCTTCATCCTTCAGGTTCCGAAGAACGTTTCCGCAAAAATGGACAAGCTTCGTGTGGCAGATGCTATCACAGAGGTATTCTCTCTGTTTAAACGCTGCAACAAATATATCGACGAGACAATGCCATGGGCACTTGCAAAGGATGAGACAAAGCAGGATCGTCTTGCAACAGTTCTCTACAACCTGGTTGAGGGAATCTGCATCGGCGCATCTCTTCTGAAATCCTTTATGCCGCGTACAACAGAGCGTATTCTTGTACAGCTCAACGCAAACGAGAGAACTCTTGAGGAGATGGAGCAGTTTGGTCTTTATCCTTCAGGAAACCGCGTAACCGACAAACCGGAGATCCTTTTTGCGAGACTTGACCTGAAAGAGGTTCTTGAGAAGGTTGAGAAGCTTCATCCGAAGAAAGAAGAGCCGAAAGAAGAGCCGAAGGAACAGGTAGAAGAGGAGAAAACAGAGAATGTGATCGATATCGAGGCAAAGCCGGAGATCACTTTCGATGATTTTGAGAAGCTGCAGTTCCAGGTTGGTGAGATCATCGCCTGTGAGGAGGTTAAGAAATCCAGAAAACTTCTCTGCTCTCAGGTTAAGATCGGAAGCCAGGTTCGTCAGATCGTATCCGGAATCAAGGCTCATTATTCCGCAGAGGAAATGGTGGGCAAAAAGGTTATGGTCGTTACAAACCTGAAGCCTGCCAAGCTTGCCGGAATCCTCAGCGAGGGTATGATCCTCTGTGCAGAGGATGCAGACGGAAATCTTTCCCTGATGGTACCGGAGAAAGAGATGCCTGCAGGCGCTGAGATCTGCTAAGTATAGACAGATATGGAATTGAATCATTTTGATAAAAACGGCAATGCTGTTATGGTGGATGTGTCCGACAAACCGGTCACTCACCGTACGGCAACAGCCACGGGTTCCATTCAGGTAAGCCCGGAGATCATGGCCGCGGTAAAAAGCGGAAATGTGAAAAAGGGTGATGTACTTGGTGTGGCCCGTGTGGCAGGTATCATGGGTGTGAAGCGTACTTCTGAGCTGATCCCCATGTGCCATCCACTTCCCATCCAGAAGTGTTCTGTGGATTTTGAGACCGATGAGGATGCGGGAGTGATCCGTGTATTCTGCACGGTAAAAACAGAGGGAAAAACAGGCGTGGAGATGGAGGCCCTGACAGGTGTTCAGGTGGCGCTTCTTACCATTTATGACATGTGCAAGGCAATTGACAAGCACATGGTCATGTCTGATATCCATCTGGAAGAAAAAACAGGAGGCAAAAGCGGAGATTTCCGTTTTGAGGAAAAATAATGATAGACAGGTGCGGAAGAAATATTGATTATCTCAGGATTTCCGTAACTGACAGATGTAATTTGCGGTGTATTTATTGTATGCCGGAGGAGGGAGTGCAACATGTGGAGCGCTCCCTCATTTTGCAGGAAGAGGAAATTTTGAGGATCTGCCGGGTGATGGCAGAGCTGGGTATCCGGAAGATCAAGCTGACCGGCGGGGAACCGCTTGTACGGCCGCGGATGCCTCAGCTGGTGGAAAAACTGAAAAATATGCCGGGGATCGAGAAGGTGACTCTGACTACAAATGGTGTGCTTCTGAAAGATCAGATGAGTGATTTTGCCCGGGCGGGGCTGGACGGATTGAATATCAGCCTGGATACGCTGGATGAGGCCTGCAGCAGGCGGATCACGCGGCGGGATGAACTGGGGCGGACGCTGGAAGGGATTTCGGAGGCAATGAAGTATCCGGAGATTTCACTGAAGATCAATTGTGTGCCTCTTGGGATCCAGGAGCAGGATCTTTGCCGGGTGGCGCTTTTGGCCAGGGATCACAAGGTGCATGTGCGGTTTATTGAGATGATGCCCATTGGGATGGGAAAAGAATTTCATGGGGTGTCGGAGGAGGAACTGCTTCGGATCCTTGGGGAAAAGCTTCCGCGGTTTTCGCCGTATGTTGGGGAGCCTCTTGGGAATGGACCGTGTCATTATTATGATGTGGATGGTTTTTCCGGAAAGATCGGGTTTATCAGTGCGGTGAGCCATAAGTTCTGTGGGGAGTGTAACCGGATCCGGCTGACTTCTCAGGGCTTTTTGAAGACCTGTCTGCAGTATGCGGCGGGAAGGGATCTTCGGGAGGTGATCCGCAGTGGTGGTTCGGATGAGGTGCTGAAGGCTGTGATCCTGGAGGCTTTGGCGGAGAAACCGGACGGGCATGTTTTTGGCGGAGGTCTGGAGAAACAGAAGGATGATAAGACGGAGAAGCTTTGTATGGCTCAGATCGGAGGTTGAGTGATGAAGAGAGTTGCTGTGATCACTTCTAGTGATAAGGGGTACAGAGGAGAGCGGGAGGATCTCAGTGGTCCTGCTGTGAAGGAGATTATGGAGGCGGCCGGGTATGAGGTTGTTTCTGTGGATGTTTTGCCGGATGACCGTGGGATGCTTGGAAGCCGGATGGCTGAGATCGCAGATCTGGGGCTTGCGGAGCTGATCCTGACTACGGGTGGTACCGGGTTTTCTCAGAGGGATGTGACGCCGGAGGCTACGGAGGATGTGATCGAGCGGCGTGTGCCGGGGATTCCGGAGGCGATGCGGGCGTTTAGTCTGACGATCACGAAGAGGGCGATGCTGAGCCGGGCTACGGCCGGGATCCGGAAGGGGACGTTGATCGTTAATCTGCCGGGGAGCCCTAAGGCTGTCAGGGAGTGTCTGGAGGTTATTATTGAGGCGTTGGGGCATGGGATTGAGATTTTGACCGGCGATGCTGGAGAATGCGGACGGTAGTGTGTGGTGTATACTTAGACTAACGAACGGACGCCCAACGGAGGCAGGGCCAGTACGGTGACACGCTGCGCGGCCTGTTCGGCTGCGTCGCTGGTTTGCTGCCATTCGCGCCAACTCGCCTGCGGCTCAAACAGGGCGCTCGGTGGCAGCAGCTATACTCGCCTCTCGACGGCCGCTCCGCTAACGTCACCGTACTGGTCCTGCCTCCGTTGGGCTGGCTGTTGGATGTGGTAGGTTTTATGATTAAAATTCATCTCCAGCGATTCATAATTCCTGAGGCTTGAGAGTTACATGTGGTAGGTTTTGGAAATCAATATTGCTGGTGTGATATAGGAATAAATTTGGTAATGATGTGTGATTAATAGGAGTTTGTTATGGGAAAAGTACTTGCGGTTTGTATCAGTGAGAAGAAGGGGACTCAGAAGAGGAATGTGGGGTCTGCGGTTTTTGTGGAGGACTGGGGGCTTGAGGGGGATGCTCATGCCGGAAAGTGGCATCGGCAGGTGAGTCTTCTTTCCGGTGAAAAGATCGATGCATTTCGTGCAAAGGGTGCAGAGGTTGAGGATGGTGCTTTTGGTGAGAACCTGGTTGTGGAAGGGATTGATTTTGCAAAGCTTCCGGTTGGCACCAGATTTCGCTGTGGTGAGGTTGTGCTGGAGCTGACTCAGATCGGAAAGGAGTGCCACAATGGCTGTGCTATTTTTCAGAAGATGGGTGAGTGCATCATGCCCCGGGAAGGTGTGTTTACAAGAGTGCTGAAAGGTGGAAAAGTTTCCGTCGGTGACGAGATGACTGTGGATAAAGCTATGATTTTTGATACCCATGCACATTATGATGATGAGGCTTTTGATGAGGATCGTTTTGCCATGCTGGATAGTATGCAGGAGAACGGGATCGGGCATATTGTGGATGTGTGTGCTTCTGTGGGACATTTTGACCGGGTTTATGATCTGGTTGAGAAGTATCCTTTTATTTATGGCGCAGTGGGTGTTCATCCGGATGATGCGGATAAGGTGGATGCAGCTGTGCTGGATGAGATCCGCAGATATTGTGACATGGAAAAAACGGTAGCTGTAGGCGAGATCGGCCTGGATTATTACTGGCATAAGGAGAAGGAAGAGCATCTTCTCCAGCAGAAGGTATTTCGCCAGCAGATGGATATCGCCCGTGAGAAAAAGCTCCCGTTTATGATCCACAGCCGTGATGCAGCAGAGGATACGCTGAATATTGTGAAAGAATATATGCAGGATGGGATGTACGGCGGAGTTATCCATTGCTTTTCCTATAGTAAGGAAATTGCAAGAGAGTATCTGAATATGGGACTTTATCTTGGAATCGGCGGAGTGGTTACTTTTAAGAATTCTCGGAAGCTGAAGGAAGTGGCAGAGTATGCACCGCTGAATCAGATCCTGCTTGAAACCGACTGCCCCTACATGGCACCTGTGCCGAATCGTGGAAAAAGAAACAGCTCCCTGTATCTGCCGGAGGTTGTGAAGACCATTGCGGAGATTAAGGGAATCAGCTGCGAGGAGGTTGTGGCTGTGACGGAGAGTAATGCGTTGAAGATGTTGCTTAATAAGGGCGGTGAGTAAATGAAAGCAAAAAAGTGGCTAACGATTATGTCTCTAATAGTTTCATTGTTGGCTTTAGTGGCTGCATTTGTAATCGGAAAAGACAGTAATTGCATATATTATGATGTTTCTATGGCTCTTCTTGGTAGTGCCGTTCTTGGATTCATAATGTCCATTACAGAATATTATGTTGAAAGACATAAAGCTATGGAAGAGTTTTGGATTCAGGCAACTAATATATTAAAAGAATTGAGAAAAATAAAGCATCTTGATATGGATGCTCCAACTAATTTAATCATAGAAGCATTTGGGGAAGAACGTTCAAATGAGTGGAATCAAATGTTCTCTCTATTGTCTGAAGACAAAGAAATTCAACACAGAGCAAAAGACAACCTGATTTCTTGGTATGAAGAAAATATTTCTCTTCCATTTGATGAAAATACAGATGTTGAAAAAGAATTGGAAAAACTGTATCAGTCAAAAATGGAAGGTTACCAAAAAACATTTATGCATTGTATGAACGGTTACCAACTTGCTTCATCAGTTGAGTTGGGAACATTGGATAACGCTTACGGTAATCTAGATTTTATCTTTGCAAACAAGTGTATTCGCAAGAAGGCATATGATTCAATCTATGATAAAATCAGAAAGATTGTTATCCAGTTTAAAACAGAAGCATATCATTTCAATCTGTTAGAAGACGGGAAGGGAAACTTTCCGGTATGTGCAACAAAAACATCAGATTTAGACAAAGAATATTTTCTATCAAAAGAAGTAACTGAACATGGCTATACTTACACTTTGGTATACCAAAATATCTTTGACGATATTGATGCATCACTAGAGGAGTTTAGAAGCAAAATATATCGAACCAAATATATAGAACCTAAAAGAGAGCCTATTTCTGGTAAGATGATATATTTTGGTGAAGATAAAAATAAAGAATAATAACCTCGCATACCATTTCGGTACTTGAGCATAAGAAAACGACCACACAGGAGCATTCTTACTCTTGTATGGTCGTTATTTCTTTTGTCACCGCTTGAAGACGTCACTCAAAAACTGTTTTTCTTACAATCCCTAAGTGAAGGCTATCTTTGGTGGAAGAATGTTTCATGAGGGAAGCTACGGGATCGACGAAGCAGTAAGGGATGCTATGATCCTTGCAGAAAAATATGCAGGTAAAAAAATGCCTGACAGAAATGTCTGTCAGGCATCGGAGGCATAAAACAGGGGATCCGGAAATCTCGGATTGTATTGTACAGCTTTTACAGCGATTTCAGCACTTTAACAAGCCGTGAATTATCCTCTGGCATCATAATACAGAATCGTACAAATTCCCCGTCCAGGCACTGGAAGGAAGAACAGTCACGGATCATCATGCCTTGTCTGATGCAGGCTTCAAATACGTCATAGGAGGTCAGTCCGTTTTTCAGGATTCGGAGCAGGATAAAGTTTGCATAGGCGGGATAGATTTTGTAGGTGTCTGTGTCCCTCAGCTCCCGGATCATCCGGTCGCGTTCGGAAAGGATCAGATTTCTGGTTTCTTTAATATAATCTTCATCCTGCAGCATGATCTCTCCTGCAAAGGCACCAAGGCTGTTAAGTGACCATGGTGTCTGTTTTTCGCGCATTTTTGCAAGAAAGTCCATATTTCCGGTGATGCCGTAGCCCAGGCGCATTCCGGGAGCGGCGAAGAATTTGGATACGCCGCGGAGTACCATGAGATTGGTGAATTCCCGTGTCAGCGGAACTGCGGTGATGGCGTTGATATCCGGGGCAAATTCCACGTAGGTTTCGTCAATCATCACGAAGATATTTTTTTCTGCACAGAAACCGATAAGTCTGCGAAGCTCTTCCTGGGTGATGGCAGAGGAGGTCGGATTGTTGGGGTTGCAGAGGATGAGAAAATCATAGCCCTGCTCCAGCTTCCGGCAGAGATCCGGAATGTCCGGCTCGAAATCATTGCTTTCCTGAAGGTGGTAGTATTCCTGGGTACTTCCGGAGAAGGAGAGCTCTCTGGAGTATTCAGAATAGGTAGGCCCAAGGATCAGAGTGTGCTTCGGGGCACGCTCCTGGATCAGAAGGGAGATCAGTTCGCTGGAGCCGTTTCCCGGAAGGATGAAATCAGCGGGAATATTGCAGTAGCTGGAAATCGTATTCCGAAGGGATGTGTATTCTCTGTCCGGGTAGGAGGAAAGGATATCCACGTGTTCTGCAATGGCTCTGCCGGCTTTTGGGGAAAGTCCCAGAGGATTGACATTTGCACCGAATTTGACGATGTTTTCTTTTTTCAGATTGTAGTAGCTGCAGATCTTTTCTATATCACTTCCGTGAAAAACGGGTTTGGTATCCATTTTTGTCACCTCACATTTTTATTTTTTTCGTAAAAAATTTATATCCAGTATACACCAGAATCCGGGACAAAAAAAGACGGGATAAAAAGTTTCTGTATTTTTCTATATTTTTTGAACAGGATATTACTGAAAATTGCTTTCTGGAAATGTATGGGAATATTTGATACAATGAGCAGGTAGCGAATGCGGATTGTGAATATCCATGCTGTTTGTCAATGCGGACCGCGAATATCCACATCTTTTCCGGGGCGGGTAAGTTTTCAGGGAGAAACAGCAGGAAAGGAAACAGAAAATATGAATACAGAAGAGAAAAAGATCGCAGTGATCGGAATTGGTGGTGTTGGTGGTTACATAGCCGGGCTGCTGGCGAAGGCGTATCCGCATGTGACGATGGTTGCACGTGGCGCCAGGGCAGAGAGCATCCGGAAAAAAGGCCTGGTGCTCCACAGTGATTATAAGGGTGAGATCGTGGCAAAGCCAGAGCGGGTAGTTCCAATTCAGGATATGGGACAGCAGGATTATATTTTTATCTGTGTAAAAAATTATTCTCTGGCTGAGGTGTGCGAAAGTATCCGGGACATGGTCACGGATAACACAGTGATCATTCCTGTGATGAATGGTGTGGATCCGGGAGAAAACATCCGCCGTCTGGTTGGTAAGGGAACGGTTGTGGATTCGCTGATCTATACGGTGGCTTTTGCCAATGAGGATTTTTCCATTTCCCAGCAGGATACGTTTACGTGGCTTTGTATTGGAATAAAAGATGCGGATGAACGGCAGCAGAAGAAAGTTGCAGAAGTGGCAGGGATCCTGAAAGGTGCGGATATTGACTATAAGGATCAGGGGGATATCGAGGTGGAGATCTGGAGGAAGTATATCCTCAACTGTGCCTTTAATGTGATGACTGCTTTTTATGATAATACCATCGGGGAGCTCCGCAGAGATCCGGTGAAAGCGCAGCAGTATGAGAAGCTTGTATGGGAAGCTGCCAGTGTAGGTCAGGCCAAGGGGGTTGCGCTGACGGATGAGCACATCAATGAGGTGATCCATAAATTCCGTCATGTACATGCAGATAATGCAACCAGCTCCCTGCAGAGAGATTTTCGCATCCGGAGAAAACAGACGGAGCTGGAAACCTTCAGCGGCTATATTGTGAAAGAAGCGAAGAGACTTGGTGTTTCCATTCCGCTTTCCGAAAAAATATATCAGGGACTTATGGAAATGGCAGAAAAATTCTGACCGAAAAGGTGAGTTTTTCTGGTGGAATCCTGTATGCTCTGGTACAATGGGGATATAAAAAATCCTGTATCGCAGGCTGAAAGGTTATCTGTGATACCGGAAGGGAGGAAAAGAGATGAAGAAAGTATTTTTGGCTGTTATTGCAGTGATCGTGGTCCTTGCCGGAGGACTTATGCTCAGTTACAACGGGCTTGCCGGAAGTAAAGAAGCTGTGGAAACTGCAGAGGCTGATGTGGATACCATGCTGCAGAGACGTGCAGATCTGATCCCGAATCTCGTCAGCACGGTAAAAAGTTACACGAAGCATGAGACGGGGGTTGTTGACAGGGTTCTGGAGGCGCGGGACCAGCTGATGAATGCAGATACCGTGGAAGAGAAATCTGAGGCAGATCAGCAGATGGACAGTGCACTTTCCGGTCTGAAGGTTGTGGTGGAAAATTATCCGGAACTGAAAAGTGATACTACTTATGTGGGCCTGATGGATGAACTGTCCGGAAGTGAAAACCGGATCTCTGTAGCGAGAAAAGATTATAATGAGGCTGTGAAAGCTTATAACACAAGGCTTGTGAAATTCCCCGGGAATGTATTTGGTTCCATACTTGGCTTTGAGAAGGCGTCATATTTTGAGGCCGATGCTTCAGCAGCAGATACGCCGGATGTAGGGGATATGCTGGCAGAGTGATCAGATCAGACCATTGTTCTGATGAAATGAAAGAACGGATAGAGGGAGAATATCCTATGAAAAAATGGATCGGACGGATGGCTGTGCTGCTGGCTTTTGTATTGACGCTGTCCGGAAGTACGCTGGCAGCTTTCGGGAAGATCCCGTCTGCCACAAAAGAATTCTATGTTAATGATTATGCAGGGGTTTTCAGCGATACCTGGAAGGAAGAGCTTTGCAAGGCTGGTGAGCAGCTGTATGAGGATACCACAGCGCAGCTGGTTGTCCTTACCGTGGATACCACCGATGGGGAAGACATCAGTGATTATGCAGTGGAAACCGGCCGCAAATGGGGAATTGGTTCAAAGAAGAAAAATAATGGTGTCCTGATCGTCCTTTCGGTTTCGGACCGTAAAGTCTGGGTATCTGTCGGCTACGGTCTTGAGGGAAAGCTGCCTGATTCAAAGACCGGACGACTTCTGGATGAATATGCAGTTCCTTCCTATAAAGACAATCAGTTTGAAAAAGGTACCGTGGAGCTTTATTATGCACTGCTAAATGAGATCCGTGAGGAATACGGCCTGGAGAAAATAACAGCTCCCAGGTATGAGAAGGTGCAGCAGGATGTGGACGACGATGAGGAGGATGGAACTGTCTGGGAGATCGCACTGGGGCTTGTGATGATCGTTTTGCTCATGGTGGGCGCATATCTGCTGTGCGTGATGCTGCCTGTATTTCTTATCGTAACTATGGTTCTGGTTCTGAAGGGCCTGATAATGAAATTGTCGGGAAAGGATACCGCAGACTACTGGAAAAAGAATTTCAGCCGTATGAGTGTACTGCATCGGCTCTTTAATTCCCTGTTTCCGCTGAGCTGGATCCTGGGAAGAGGGGGAAAAAGCAGCGGCGGAAGTTCCGGTAATGACGATGACAGAGATGATGATTATGACAGTTACGACAGCGGAAGCTCCGGAGACGGAGGAAGCTTCGGCGGTGGCGGTGCAGGCAGGGATTTCTAGTGGTGTCGGCATGAATCGCCGGTTCTCTTGTACAGCACAGGCGGAGCTTTTTAATGCTCTTGACAAAATTTCTCAACTTTGCTACAATGACGAAAATCAATTCCGTGAGGGAGTAATTCGCGTGTAGACGTGGTTTGTCAACATACTGGTGCATGCACCTGGCAAATCTTAAAGAATGAGACTCATGTATATTTTATTTCTGTTACAGAGATAAAGTATACGTGGGTCTTTTTTTATGGCTCCGGAGCGGATGAATATGCAAAGGAGAAGAAAAATGCTGTTATTTATGAAAGTGCTTTTTACCCAGTTTATTGCGGAAATGGGTGACAAAACACAGCTGATGCTGGTGGCAATGACTTCCAGGTTCAAGCTGAAGGATATTTTGCTTGGAACCGGTGTTGCTGTCCTGGTGCTCAACGGATTGGCAGTGCTTGCAGGAGGTATTATCAGTACCGTGGTCCCTACCTGGCTGATCCGTCTGATCGCAGGTGCAGCGTTCCTGTTTTTTGCGGTGACAACACTGAAGGGTGACGATGATGAGGAAGAGAATGTTAAGGATCGTAAGATCAGATTTGCACCGCTGTCTGTATTCTGCACATTTTTTGTTGCGGAACTGGGGGATAAGACACAGCTTACCGCAATTACATTTGGTGCCAATGAGGGACTGAGTTCAGCGGTTGTGGTATGGCTTGCCTGTTCACTGGGACTTTTTGCAGCGGATGTGATCGGACTTCTGATCGGATATCTTCTGAAAAGCAAGGCACCGGAGGGAATCCTCAATATAGTTGCATTTGTTATTTTTTCCATCTTTGGAATCCTGACGCTGAGACAGGGATTTGGCCTTCTGCTTGGGGCGGGCTCTTCTATGATCCTTCCGCTTACCGTAGCGGTTACGGTTGTGTTTGTGATCGTCTGTCTTGTGCTTTATAAGCAGGCGAAAAAGAATTAAATTATTATAAGGAGCTTTGCGCAGAATAGGGCTCATACCTGAAAAAGCCTTCGCATACACTGTAAAAAAGCGTCTTCGGGGGCTTGGCAGTGAAGGATTATATTGAAGAACGTGCAGTTGAGATCGCAGGATATATTGTTGAAACAAAGGCTACGGTGCGGCAGGCAGCTAAGAAATTCGGGATCAGTAAGAGTACGGTACATAAGGATTGCGTAGAACGCCTGAAAATGATCAATCCGGCTCTGGCCATAGAAGTTCGCAAGGTACTGGATGTAAACAAGCAGGAGCGACATATCCGGGGAGGTATCGCTACTCGGGAAAAATATCTCCATGCTCACATGCGGTGAACAGGCGGGCCGGGTTAAATGCTGATCATAAAATATCAGTGTTTATGGAGCCGGGTAAACTAAAATATGAATGTCTGTGTTATTATCCGGCTTGCTCTGGTTGACATACCTGATAAGATGTGCGAAGATTTATCATATGATAGAACAGCAAAATAAAGTACATAGGAAAGAGAGGATTTTATCATGCTGAAACAGTTATCCATCTATGCAGAAAATAAAAAGGGTGTCATGCAGAACATTACCGGTATCCTGAAGGACGAGGATATCAACATTCTGGGCTCTGTGACCAATGACAGCGCAGAGTACGGAATCGTACGAATGGTAGTTTCGGAGCCGGATAAGGCAATGGAGGCTCTGATCGCTGCAGGATATCTCTGCCACGTGATCGAGGTGATCGGAGTGGAGGTTGAGGATAAGACCGGAAATCTGAATGATCTGCTTCTTACACTGAAGGACAGTAATGTGAGCGTGGATTATCTGTACCTCTCCTTTAACCGTGATTCCGGCAAGCCGATCATGGTATTCCATACCGAGGATATCATGGAAGTGAGATCCTGCCTGAAATCCAGAGGCTATACCGTTTTATAAAAACAGGATTTTACCGTGTGGTTGAGGCTTTTATCCGTTTGATAAATATTAAAATATTCTATATTATAAACACGAAATATCAATTTTACAAATGTATATGGCCATGCTATCATATATCCATAATAGTTCTTAACCTGTAAACAGCCACCTCAGGATATGTGAATATCCGTATCATACAGGCCGGGAACTAAAAAACTCATCACATAAAGTTAATAATTACACCCATGAAGAGATCTGTGGATCAGCGTACACAGATTCCTTCAGAAAGAAGCTGTTACGTCGGCGGAGTTTTCTGTGTCTCCAAGGATGTGACAGCTTTTTTCTTTTGCTCTGAAAAATTCGCAGTAATTTCACAAAAACATGATACAGTAGGAAACATGCTATAATCTGTTTTGCAAAAATGTTCAAGTTTATGAGCAGGCGATAAAGTAAAACGCAGATATTTGATTTACAGAATACAGAGGATCAGAAAAAAAGACGGAAAAGAAATAACAGTATTTCAGAAAATAACAGCCGATAGATAATTCAGCTGTCCAGAACAGAACGGACTGGAATTACTACAGACAGACGAGGAAATGAAATGAGACCAATAAGAATACAGAAAGCGGAAAAAAACAAAAAACAGGGAAACAGAGGGTGGATCTATCTCCTGGCGTTTCTGTTTCCGGTGCTGATCTTTACGCTGGGCTTTGCATTGAAGGGTGTTTATCCTTTTGGAGAAAATTCGGCGCTGGTGGTAGATGGAGTCCATCAGTATACAGCCTTTTACAGGGAACTTTCAGAGCAGCTTGGAAAGGGAACGGGCTGGACCTGGTCCGCACATGCCATGGGATATAATTTTTACGGATTGTTTTGCTATTATCTCTGCAGTCCGTTCAGCTTCCTAATACTGCTGTTTATGAAATTCATGTATGTAAACGAGGCTGTCACTGCGGTGATTCTGATCAAGGCAGGGCTTTGCAGCGTATCCATGGCATGGTATTCCGGGAAAAAATATCCGGGCAGAGGAAGTATGGCAGTTTCTCTTGGCTGTATGTACGCACTGTCTGATTTTCTTATAGGTTATTACAGCAATGTGATGTGGTTGGACTGTATCATGCTTCTTCCGGTGCTTGCATATCTTATTGAACAGCTGGTGCATACCGGAAAATGGCGAGGGTATTGTCTGGTGCTGGGGTACTGTATTTTAACCAGCTATTATATGGGATTTATGTTATGCACATTTGCTGCTTTTTATTATCTGGCAGAGCTGGCTGCGGCAGAATCCGGTCGACGGCCGGAGAAAATCCGTTTTTCGTTATTGAAATTTGCCGGGGCGTCTGTTGCCGGAGCCGGACTTGCAGGAATCACATTGATCCCCGGAATTGCTGCGGTATCCAGAACTGCAGCGGCGGAAAAGGCAGGCACCGGACTTTCGGGAGTGTACGGAGATATCTGGAAACAGCTGGGAGCATTATTCGAGGATTCCCTGTCCTTTGTAAAATCCGGCGACCAGGGAGATGTGAACCTTTACTGTGGCTGTGCAGTGCTGCTTTTTGCCGGGATTTATTTTCTGAATAAAGAAATCCGCACAGCAGAAAAAATCGTAACAGGTATATTGATCGTTTTGTATTTTGCGGGGATCCATATCACAGCGCTGAATCTGCTTTTTCACGGATTGCATAAACCTGTGGGAATCCCCAATCGTTTTGTGTTCATCCTGATATTTCTGCTGTTGAAAATGTCCTGTGATGCATGGGGAAATGTGGAAAATGAAAGCACAGGAAGAATTTTTGCCGGACTGATCGCTGCAGAGGGCTTCTGTATCGTTGTGGGGATCAAAAGCGGAAATATCTGGGGACTTCTGCTTACAGCAGGGGTTCTTGCAGTATTCTTTCTGGTTATGTGGACGGAACGGTGTATCTGTGGAAAACTGTCCGGTCATGCCTTCTGCTGTGTGGAGATCCGAAAGCTGGGATATCTGGTGCTGGCAGTGCTGATCCTTGCAGAGACAGGAATTCACGGAATCGTCAGTATTACAGATAATGGAACCGCAAACCGTGATATTTATGTGGAAAGTGAGCAGGAGGTTTGTGGATTACTGGAATCTGCCGGTGTGGATCAGGTGGATTACCGTGCCGCCATCGTAAATCCTCTTGTGAGGAATGAAGAGATGCTGTATCAGCTGAACGGGATATCTATGTATTCCTCTACTAATACAGAGGTAATGTGGGATTTTGTAAAAAACATGGGCTTTGAAAATCTGGAAAATCGTTTTCAGTATGCGGGATCCACGGAAGTGACGGATATGCTTCTGGGAATACGATATCTGTTTTGCAGGAATACAAGAAAGCTTCATACTGTTTATAAAAAAATCGGAGAAAGCCAGTCTTTTGATCTCTATGAGAATCCGAGAGCACTGAAAGCAGGATATATGGTCAGTGATTCCGTACTGGACTATGTAATGGAAGGAACAGATCCACTTGAGGTTCAGAACCGGCTGCTTAGCGGTATTGCGGGAAAAAGACTGTACAAAATGCAGACGGTGTCTTCAGAAGCAGTATGGGCCGGGACTGTGGATTTTGATATTTCGCTGAAAAAAGGGGAGCATGGGTATCTCTATATTCCGGGGACAGAGCCGGAAACTGTAACGATCAACGGCCAGGAGCAGAAATCCGATTACTGGAATAATAATTTCCTGGATCTTGGCACTTATGATACGGATACGGTTGTGCATGTAACTGCGGAAACCGGAATGCAGGAAGCGGTTCTGGGAACTTACCGGGAATCGGACCTGGATGAGATCTATGAAATGCTTTCTTCCCGGCAGATGGATCTGAAGAATGGAAAGGGTACCATAGCTGCAGCAAAGGATGGAATGCTCCTTCTCAGCATATTTTATGATCCTGATATGCAGATTTATGTAGATGGGAAAAAGGTCGATGGGAAAAACATCCAGGGGCTTACCGGTGTAAAGCTTTCGGCCGGGACACATACGGTTATTATGAAATATCGGACTCCGGGGCTGCAGGCGGGAGCAGTTCTTTCTATATTAATAGCAGGAATACTGGGAATACTCTGGTATATCAGCAGAAGAAAAATAGGTATTTCCGGCAGGTTGTGACATCTATGGAGAAAACCGTGTAAAACCCCTGTAAAATCAGCAAAAATTCTTTATAAAACACCTTGACAAGCCCTGTATTTACGGTCTATAATGAGCAAGCGTGCGAATGAAACGTTATATTTTCGCATGCCGTAATTTGTAAATAGCAACCGCAAGGCCCCATGGGAAAGCCCATGGAGAAATAAATCGGGAGGTGAAATGGAATGCCAACATTCAACCAGTTAGTAAGAAAGGGCCGTCAGACAGCTGTTAAAAAATCTACAGCACCGGCTCTGCAGAAAACATACAACTCTTTAAGAAAGAAAGCAGTTGATCAGGCTGCTCCACAGAAACGTGGTGTTTGTACTGCTGTTAAAACAGCTACTCCTAAAAAGCCTAACTCAGCTCTTAGAAAGATCGCCAGAGTTCGTCTTTCCAACGGTATCGAGGTAACAAGTTATATTCCAGGAGAGGGTCACAACCTTCAGGAGCATAGCGTTGTTCTTATCCGTGGAGGAAGAGTTAAGGACTTACCTGGTACAAGATACCACATCATCAGAGGTACTCTTGATACCGCAGGTGTCGCTAACAGAAAACAGGCTCGTTCCAAATACGGAGCTAAGAGACCTAAAGTTAAAAAATAATTTTTGTAGATCAGAAATCTACGCCGCTTCCTGATTGCAGATAATCAGGAGGATTACAAAGATATTATTCATCTAATGTATTACAGCGGAAGACTATAAGGATTTGTACGGTATTCCATATACCCTGTCGGTTGCGGGTTAAATATAGGACCTTACCAGTGCGAACATGCAATAGTTTTACTGCGTGAGTACCGATGATATAATCAATATGATTAAGGAGGGAAGTAACGTGCCACGTAAAGGACATACTCAGAAAAGAGACGTTCTGGCTGACCCGATGTACAATAACAAAGTGGTTACCAAGCTTATCAATAACATCATGTTAGACGGTAAGAAAGGTGTTGCTCAGAAAATTGTATACGGTGCATTCACCAGAGTAGAGGAAAAAGCTGGTAAACCAGCAATTGAAGTATTTGAAGAGGCTATGAACAACATCATGCCAGTTCTCGAGGTAAAAGCAAGACGTATCGGTGGTGCTACTTATCAGGTTCCGATCGAGGTAAGAGCAGACAGACGTCAGGCACTTGCTCTTCGTTGGCTTACAATGTTCTCACGTAAGAGAGGCGAGAAGACAATGGAAGAAAGACTGGCTAATGAGCTTCTGGACGCAATGAACAACACAGGTGCATCCGTTAAGAGAAAAGAAGACATGCACAAGATGGCTGAGGCAAATAAAGCATTTGCTCACTATCGCTTCTAATTCGAGGAGGAAAATTCATTGGCTGGAAAAGAAGGAAGAGAATATCCATTAGAGAGAACCAGAAATATCGGTATCATGGCGCATATCGATGCTGGTAAAACAACTCTTACAGAGCGTATTCTTTATTACACAGGTGTTAACTACAAGATCGGTGATACTCATGAAGGTACAGCGACAATGGACTGGATGGAGCAGGAGCAGGAGCGTGGTATCACAATCACATCCGCTGCTACAACATGTCACTGGACTCTTGAGGAGAACTGCAAACCAAAGCCAGGTGCTCTTGAGCATCGTATCAACATCATTGATACACCAGGACACGTAGACTTCACTGTTGAGGTTGAGCGTTCCCTTCGTGTACTTGATGGTGCTGTCGGCGTTTTCTGTGCTAAGGGTGGTGTTGAGCCGCAGTCAGAGAACGTATGGCGTCAGGCTGATACCTACAATGTACCTCGTATGGCATTCATCAACAAGATGGATATCCTTGGTGCAAACTTCTACGGTGCAGTAGAGCAGATCAAGACTCGTCTTGGTAAAAACGCTATCTGCCTTCAGCTTCCGATCGGAAAAGAGGATGACTTCAAAGGAATCATCGATCTTTTCGAGATGAAAGCATACATCTACAATGATGAGAAGGGTGATGACATCTCCATTACTGATATCCCGGAGGATATGCAGGAAGATGCAGAACTTTATCATACAGAGCTGATCGAGAAGATCTGCGAGCTGGATGATGACCTCATGATGGAGTATCTTGAGGGAGATGAGCCTTCTGTAGACAAGCTGAAAGCTGTCCTCAGAAAAGCTACATGTGAGTGTACAGCAGTACCGGTTTGCTGCGGTTCCGCTTACAGAAACAAAGGTGTTCAGAAACTTCTGGATGCAATCCTTGAGTATATGCCGGCTCCTACAGATATCCCGGCTATCAAGGGTGTTGACCTTGACGGCAACGAAGTTGAGAGACATTCATCTGATGATGAGCCGTTCTCCGCTCTTGCATTCAAGATCATGACTGACCCATTCGTAGGAAAACTTGCTTATTTCCGTGTTTATTCAGGAACAATGAACTCCGGTTCTTATGTACTGAATGCCACAAAAGATAAAAAAGAGCGTGTTGGACGTATTCTTCAGATGCACGCTAACAAACGTATGGAGCTGGATAAGGTTTACTCCGGTGATATCGCTGCAGCGATCGGATTCAAATTCACTACAACAGGTGATACAATCTGTGACGAGCAGCATCCGGTAATCCTTGAGTCCATGGAGTTCCCGGAGCCAGTTATCGAGCTCGCGATCGAGCCTAAGACAAAAGCTGGACAGGGCAAACTTGGTGAGGCACTTGCTAAGCTTGCTGAGGAGGACCCGACATTCCGTGCTCATACAGATCAGGAAACTGGACAGACCATTATCGCTGGTATGGGTGAGCTTCACCTGGATATCATCGTTGACCGTCTTCTTCGTGAGTTCAAGGTTGAGGCTAACGTTGGTGCACCTCAGGTTGCTTACAAAGAGACAATCACCAAGCCTGTTGATGTAGACAGCAAGTATGCTAAACAGTCTGGTGGTCGTGGACAGTATGGTCACTGTAAAGTTAAATTCGAGCCTATGGATGCCAACGGAGAAGAGCTGTACAAGTTCGAGTCCACAGTTGTTGGTGGTGCTATTCCGAAGGAATACATCCCGGCAATTGGCGAAGGTATCGAGGAAGCTATGAAAGCTGGTATCCTCGGAGGATTCCCGGTAGTTGGTGTACATGCAAATGTATACGATGGTTCTTACCATGAAGTCGATTCTTCTGAGATGGCATTCCACATTGCAGGTTCTCTTGCATTCAAGGATGCTATGCAGAAAGCAGCTCCGATTCTTCTTGAGCCAATCATGAAGGTCGAAGTTACTACACCAGAGGATTACATGGGTGACGTTATCGGTGATATCAACTCCCGTCGTGGACGTATCGAGGGTATGGAAGATATCGGCGGCGGTAAGATGATCCGTGGATATGTTCCGCTTTCCGAGATGTTCGGATATGCTACAGACCTTCGTTCCAGAACACAGGGACGTGGTAACTACTCTATGTTCTTCGAGAAATATGAGCAGGTTCCGAAGTCTGTACAGGAGAAGATCCTTTCCAAAAAGGACTGATCTGATATAAAATAATAAAATGCTTGCAAATAACCTTGGTTTGCAATATAATCAAGGTTAGCAAGTTTAAATCTGAAAAAATGCTCTAATTTTGATAGAGCCAAGTTTTAAGGAGGACATTTTAAAATGGCAAAGGCTAAGTTTGAGAGAACAAAACCGCATTGTAACATTGGTACCATCGGACACGTTGACCATGGTAAAACAACATTAACAGCAGCTATCACTAAAGTTCTTGCAGAGAGAGTTCCAGGAAACGTAGTAGAGAACTTTGAGGATATCGATAAAGCTCCAGAGGAAAGAGAGCGTGGTATCACAATTTCTACAGCTCACGTTGAGTATCAGACAGAGCGTAGACATTACGCACACGTTGACTGCCCAGGACATGCTGACTACGTTAAGAACATGATCACAGGTGCAGCTCAGATGGATGGTGCTATCCTTGTTGTTGCTGCTACAGACGGTGTTATGGCTCAGACTAAAGAGCATATCCTTCTTTCCCGTCAGGTAGGTGTTCCTTACATCGTTGTATTCATGAACAAATGTGATATGGTAGACGATGAGGAGCTTCTTGAGCTCGTTGAGATGGAGATCCGTGATCTTCTTTCCGAGTATGACTTCCCAGGAGATGACATTCCGGTTATCCAGGGTTCTGCTCTTAAAGCTCTTGAGGATCCGGCTGGCCCATGGGGAGACAAGATCATGGAGCTTATGGATGCTGTTGATGAGTACATTCCGGACCCACAGCGTGACACAGATAAACCGTTCGTAATGCCTGTAGAGGACGTATTCTCCATCACAGGACGTGGTACAGTTGCAACTGGTAGAGTTGAGGCTGGTGTTCTTCACGTATCTGAGGAAGTTGAGATCGTTGGTATCAAAGAGGAGACTCGTAAAGTTGTTGTAACTGGTATCGAGATGTTCCGTAAACTTCTTGATGAGGCTCAGGCTGGTGATAACATCGGAGCACTTCTTCGTGGTGTTCAGAGAAACGAGATCGAGCGTGGACAGGTTCTTGCTAAACCAGGAACACTTACATGCCATACAAAATTCACAGCTCAGGTTTACGTTCTGACTAAAGACGAGGGTGGCCGTCATACACCATTCTTCAACAACTATCGTCCGCAGTTCTATTTCAGAACAACAGACGTAACAGGTGTTTGCAACCTTCCAGAGGGAACAGAGATGTGCATGCCTGGAGATAACATCGAGATGACAATCGAGCTGATTCATCCGATCGCTATGAGCCAGGGTCTTACATTTGCTATCCGTGAAGGTGGACGTACTGTAGGATCAGGACGTGTTGCTACAATCATCGAGTAATATAATCTGAATATAGATTTGTTATCGTAAGATAACGTTGTGTCCAAACGTAAGATACCCGTAGAACTTCGGTTCTACGGGTTTTTCTGTTGCCTGGAAATATAAAAAAAAGTGGAAAAGAATAACGAACAGTATAGAAAAACGGTTGCCGGGAGAGTGTCCTGACAACCGTTTGTGATAACAGAATGATAACAAAATATATAATTTTCGCAAATATGATAACAGATAAAGTGGATTTATCCACAAATCAGAGATGTGACTGTGGATTAAGTCAGATCATACGTCTTAATGTCATTACCTTCAGTGCCTTTCTTAACGATGGTATGACAACCTATCGTAGTTCCCATAGCACGCAGTTTCCATTCTTCCTGGGTAGCGTTGAGCTTATCTAGTTCTTCTTGTCTTTTATCTTCATTTTCGATAGCTAATATTTCAGCTTTTTCCTTTTCATAGACATTTTTAAATTGACACCATTTCCTGAAAAAGTCCTGCATTGTAGGATTATCGAACGTCAGTGAAATCTTCTGATCAGGCATCTCAGCAAGTGAAAGGTTCACTGAATCATCAATAGAAAACAGCAGGGAGAGCACATCTCCGACTGTTTCAATATTAAAATCCAGAAAAACACTAACATTTAATCCCAGTGCAGTTGCTATCTTTTCTAACTGATCCGGTTTTGGATTCCGAATTCCCAGTTCATATTTTCTGATCGTTCCTACGTTAATGCCGGACAGCTCGGCTAATTGTATCTGACTGTATCCTCTAAATTCCCGGAATGCCCGGATTTTTTTACCAATCATAATGCTGCCTCCTTAATAATATTTGTGCTTCTATTCTAGCACAAAAGTGAATGATACAAAAGAGTGAGATTTAACAAATTGTTGATACGAAAGCGATAGGTATGGAATGGAAAAAATAAATTCGCAAATGTTTATTGACAAATTCACAAAAGTGAATTATTATAAGAGAACAACGAAAGAGTCACAAAAGTGACTGGAAAGGAGGACGATATGAGAACTAATTATATGATGACTGTTGATGATGTCATGGAAGAATTAGGAGTGAAACGCAGTAAAGCATATTCTATTCTGAAGCAGCTCAATGATGAACTGGCAAAGGAAGGATATGTAGCAGTTCGTGGAAAGATTCCACGTCCCTACTGGGAAACAAAATTTTATGGATGCTCTCAGAGAGCAGTATGAAGGAGGTTTTAAGATGTCAGCTTACAAAGACAAAACACAGGGAACCTGGTATGTGAGCTTCCGCTATATTGACTGGACAGGAAAGAAAACACAGAAGCTGAAAAGAGGGTTCAAGACAAAGAAAGAAGCATTAAATTATGAAAAGGAATTCATAAGAAAAACTGCAGCGGATATGAAAATGGAGATGAACAGTTTTATTCAAGTCTATTTTGAAGATAAAAAGAATGAACTGAAAGAAAATTCAATCCGTAATAAGCAGCACATGATGAACAAGCACATTGTTCCGTATTTTGGAACAAGAAAAATGAATGAGATTACACCGGCTGAGATTATCCAGTGGCAGAACACCATTCAGGAAAAAGGATACAGCAAGACTTATGAGCGTATGATTCAGAATCAGTTAAATGCACTGTTTAACCATGCACAGAAAATTTATAATCTGAAGGAAAATCCATGTAAGAAAGTAAAAAAGATGGGGAAATCGGATGCAAATAAGCTGGAATTCTGGACGAAAGCAGAATATGACAGATTTATCGCCGGGATTGAGCCGGGGAGTGAGGATTATCTGATATTTGAAATTCTGTTCTGGACAGGAATCAGGGAAGGAGAGCTTCTGGCATTGAGTCTTTCAGATTTTGATATGAGTGGAAATCTCCTGCATATCAATAAGACGTATAACCGGATCAGGAAAAGAGATGTGATTGATACTCCAAAAACAGAAAATTCAGTCCGTACCATTGATATTCCTAATTTTCTTAAAGAAGAGGTGCAGGAGTATGCGAAGAAGCATTATGGATTTCCGGAAAATCAGCGGTTATTTCCGATTGTGGCGAGAACACTGCAGAAACGGCTCAAGAAATATGAAGCATTGACCGGTATAAAACCAATCAGAGTGCATGATATCCGTCACAGCCATGTAGCATATCTGATTTATCAGGGTGTAGAGCCACTGATCATCAAGGAAAGACTGGGGCACAAAGATATTCAGATGACATTAAACACTTATGGTCACCTGTATCCGTCACAGCAAAAAAAGGTAGCTGAGATGTTGGACAACAAACGTTAAATAAGGAGGAAAAGACACATGAAAACAAAGAAAGTAGTCAGAAAAATATTTGATACGCTCAATTATAGTAAGAAGCTGAAGATAAGTTCCATTTTACCGGATCGAGATTCGGATTATGCGATTCTTCTTGAATTAGAGGATGGAAGCAAATTTGAAATTATCATTATCCCAACAAGGAGATTTGTGTAAGGAGTGGAGCTATGACTACTGACAGACAAAAAGAAAAAGCCCAGACAAAATATCTGAGCAAGTTCTCTGATAATCAGATTCACTGATATACCATCTTGGCAGATTTAGTATATCACGAATTGAAAGATACAACAATTCCCGAATATCTGTTCATCAGAGACTTGCCCGGAGGGGCAGGAGGTAGAAGTGACATTATTTGAACAGGTAAAAGAATGTGTGACAGCCAGACAGGCTGCGGAGCATTACGGGATTAAAGTAAAAAGAAATGGAATGGCGTGTTGTCCGTTTCATAAAGACCGACACCCAAGTATGAAGGCAGATAAAATATATCACTGCTTTGCATGTGGAGTGGGCGGTGATGCGATAGATTTTACAGCAAGGTTATTTGGAATATCACAGTATGAAGCTGCGAAAAAGCTGATAGAAGATTTTGGACTGGATATAAAAGTCGAAGACAGAAACAAATACAAAAGGACGCACCAAAGCAGGAATACTTTGATATCAAAGAAACCTAAAGTTCTGATGATCAGAGAAAAACTGGAGCAGTGGTTGAAACATGCAACTGACGTGCTGATCAGATATCTGAAATGGATTCAGTTCTGGAAAGAGTTTTACAGACCAGAACCGGAAGAAGAATGGCACGAATTATTTACGGAGGCATTGGCAAATGAAAGAAAGATAAATGACTATCTGGACGTGCTGATGTTTGGAACAGGAGAAGAGATTGTAGAGTTTTTCAAGACGAAGAGAAGGGAGGTTGAAAAAATTGAAGAAAGAATTAACGAATATCAGCGAGGAGTCCTTGATGGAATTAGAAGATATTGTGAACGAGGAGATGCTTACAACAGAAGATGTCAATGATATGTTGGAGCATACGGATAAAGGAAGAACAAAGCAGACAATCAGAAATTGTGTAACCGTATTACAAAAAGATCCAGTGCTGAAAAAAGCGATTAAACGAAATGAGCTTTCTGGAAGAATGGACATTGTGAAAGAGGTGCCTTGGGAACGGAGAAATAACAGTTCTACGGTTACAGATACTGATGAAAATAATCTGAAAATGTATCTGGAAGAAAATTATGAACTGACAAGTGAGCGTGTGATCAAAGCAGGAGTAGATATTGTTTCCAATGAAAATAAATATCATCCAATTAGAGATTATCTGGAAAGTCTGGTCTGGGACGGGATTCCAAGAATAGAAAATATGCTTCCGCATTTCCTGGGAGCAGAAAAGAGTAAATACACAATCGGAGTAATGAAAATGCACATGCTGGCAGCGATTTCAAGAATTTATGAACCGGGAATAAAGTATGATATTATGCTGTGTCTGGTTGGAAGTCAGGGAGCCGGAAAGTCCACATTTTTCAAATATCTAGCGATAAAAGAAGAATGGTTCAGCGACAATCTGGATCATTTGGATGATGAAAATATTTACAGAAAACTGCAAAATCACTGGATTATCGAAATGGGAGAAATGAAGGCAACTATCACAGCAAAGAATATTGAACAGATAAAATCGTTTCTGAGCAGACAGAAAGAAACTTATAAAGTACCTTATGAAGTTCACCCAGAAGACAGACCGAGACAGTGTGTATTTTGCGGTACTTCAAATGATCTGAATTTCCTTCCGCTGGACAGAACCGGAAACAGAAGATTTGCTCCGGTGATGACAGATATGTCGAAAGCAGAAGTTCATATTCTGGATAATGAAGCAGAGAGCAAAGCTTATATCGAACAGGCCTGGGCGGAGGCAATGGTACTGTATCGACGGGGAAATGTGTTCTTAGGATTTACAAAGGAAATTGAGGAAGAGGCAAAGCGTCTGCAAAAAGAATTTATGCCGGAAGATACCAATGCCGGAATCATACAGGCATTTCTTGATGACTACGATGACGAGTATGTATGTACCAGAATTCTGTTCGATGAAGCGCTACATCGAACCGGAGAAATGAAACAGTGGGAAGGTAAAGAGATTGCTAATATTATGAACAATGCAATTGAAGGCTGGAAACCACATGGTACACATCGGTTCGGAAAGGAATATGGAATACAGCGTTCATGGAAAAGGATGGAAGATTCTGTGAAGAAAGATAAAGACGGATTTATGGAAGTACCGGAACAGTTGGAGATACCGTTTGAGTAAAGATTATTGTAAACGATGTAAACGGAACTTGAAGGAAAAACTTAAAAAGTTAACTTTTAAAATCTTTTGAGCCCCGTTTACAAATTCCGTTTACAAATTGGAAAGGAGCAGAAAATGATGAAACAGGGAAGATTAGGATACAACAGTAGTAATGGAAGATATGGATTATTATCATCAGACTTATGGATTGATACAGGATTTCACTGTGGAGAAGGACTGGAAGTGCTGGTAGGTGATGAATGGGTACAGACCAGAATGGAGATGAATCTGGCAAGAGAATGGTATCTGGTGGGGACACCTTATTGTGGAGATCTGGAATATGTGCAGGCAAGGATACCTGGATAAATAGGTCTATGATCCGCTTCGGCTGGTGTAAAGCAGACGTCCATCGGACGTTATGCCCCCGGCAGGGCGCAAGGGGACTTTTGATGGACGGTACGGCTGTCGAAAGTGCTTTTGCGTTACTTTTGACAAAAGTAACAAAACCGCCGTATCCGGCGAAAATTTCTTAAATATCGCCATAACTGGCGTAAATAAAAATTATGTGCCATGTCTGGCACTCGAGTAGAAAAGAGGTGAGAAAATTTATGATGAAACGGACAATCAGTGGCATGATCGGAGCCGGTTCACTGGCTCATAACAGACGGAATTTTGTAGCAGAAAATGTAGATCCGGACAGAGTGCAATTGAACATTTGTTATAAGAATGAGAATCTGAAAGAAGTTTATAAGGAACTGTTTGACGATGCTACGGAGAGATACAATGTCGGGAAAAGAAAGGACCGGCAGATTGCAAATTATTATGAAAAAATCCGACAGGGCAAACAGGAGAAGTTGTTCCATGAAGTGATATTCCAGATAGGAAATCGTGAGGATATGGCAGTGGGAACATCAGAAGGAAATCTGGCTGTAAAGATACTGGACGAATATGTGAAAGACTTCCAGAAGCGGAATCCGACACTTCGGGTATTTAGCTGCTATCTGCATCAGGACGAAGCTACTCCGCATCTGCATATTGACTTTGTTCCTTATGTGACCAACTGGAAGGGAAAAGGAATGGATACCAGAGTTTCACTGAAACAGGCATTGAAAAGTCTTGGATTTCAAGGTGGAAATAAGCATGATACAGAACTGAACCAGTGGATAAATCATGAAAAAGGAGTGCTGGCAGAAATTGCAATGCAGCATGGAATTGAATGGGAACAGAAAGGCACACATGAAGAACATCTGGATGTTTATAATTTCAAGAAAAAAGAACGCAAAAAGGAAGTGCAGGAATTGGAACAGGAAAAAGAAAATCTGACAGTGGAGAATGAAGGATTGACTTCTCAGATTGTAGAAGCAAGGGCAGATATCAAGCTACTGGAAGAAGAAAAAATTCAGTTCCAGAAAGATAAAGAGATAGCGGAAAAACGTGCGGAGAAAGCAGAAACGGAATTGAAAAAACTGGAAGACAGAAGAGAATTCCTGCAACCAGTGATGGATAATGTCAGTAAGGAAATAAAAGAATATGGAATGATCAAAACATTTCTGCCGGAAGCTACAGCATTGGAACGTGCGGTAACTTACCGGGATAAGAAAATAAAACCATTATTCATTGAAATGAAAAACAAAATCGGTGCGATGGCTGCACAGGTGAAAGAACTTACAAGAGAAAGAGATAGTTGGAAAAGTAAGTTTCAGAAGAAAAAGCAAGAGCATGAAAAAACAAAAAAGGAACTGGCAGAAGTTCAGAAAGATTATCAGAAATTATCCGGTGAGAAAGAAATACTACAGGGGCTTGCGGACAGATATAATCGACTTTTACGCATGCTGGGGAAAGATATGGTAGAACGACTGGTGCAGGACGATATCCGAATGCAGGCGGAACTTGAAGCAAAAAAGCAGAAAGAGCAAATGCCGAAAAAAATAAGTGATCGCATACCGTGGGCGAAAGAACGAAGTGAAGAACACAATGCACAAATTAAGAAGAATAAAGCAAAGTACAGAGGAATGGAGTTGTAAGGATATGAAGAAACAGATTTATGATGAAAAGAACGGACTGAGCTACACATTGCATGGAGATTATTATCTGCCAGACCTGGAAATCAATGAGGAGGAACCTACATATGGGAAATATGGAATAATGCGAAAGAAGTTTCTGAAAGAGCACCGGAGTGCAAGGTATCAGTATCTGGTACTGACCGGGAAGCTGACGGAGCATCTGAATCAGGTTGATAAGGAAGCGAGAGAAAAAGTCGAGATACTGGTGGAGCAGATGGCTGAACAGTGGGGCGTGACGGAAGAATTGAAGATGCAGGATCAGATGGAATGGGTGAGGAGGAAGAATAATATTCAAGCAACTGCTGAAGAAATAGCATATAAAAGTATAATCTTTATGTAGGAAAGAGGCTGTCTGCAGGAGTTGTGGACAGCCTCATGTATAGGAGGGATTATTCTTCAGATATATCATAGTCAGTGGTTGTATCAGAAAATTTTGTATCCCAAATGGCTTCTTCAATGGCTTGTAAACATTCATCTGTATGTTTGGAAATATCTTGCCCCCAGAAGTGAAGAACAGTATAGCCTAGGAATAGAAGCTTTTTATCATTTTCATAATCACGATTACGATTTCGCTCGATTTTTTTGATCCAAAAATCTGGATTTTTTCCTTTTTCAAGCCGAAGTTTGAGAATCTCCCAATCCTTTCCGTGAAAAAATTCACTATCGCAAAAAATAGCAATTTTATATTTGGTAAGAACAATATCAGGAGAACCAGGGAGAGCTTTATAATTTTTTCGATAGCGATAACCTTTGTGCCATAGAACTTTTCGGAGCAATAGTTCTATGGAAGTATCTTTACTGTGGATCTTACGCATATTGTTTGAAACAGTAGCGGAATCACGTGACATATAGGTACCTTCTTTCTGCTTGAACTGATGAAAATATATTATCAAAAAACAGAAGAAATAGCAAAGGGGATAAGAAACATACAAGAGGAAATCTAACGATATAGTGAGAAAATTGCTTGTTGCTAATTGTGGTATATGGTAAAATATGAGTTGTACTATTTTTGATTTTGGAGGAATTTTAATGGCGATTTGTTATGACAAATTATGGAAATTACTGATAGATAAAAAAATGAACCGCACAGAATTGAAGGAAGCGTCAGGAATAAGTTTTAATGTATTAGCTCGATTAGGAAAGAATGAGCCAGTTTCATTTGAATCAATAGAAAAAATATGTTTTACATTAAATTGCAAGATAGAAGATGTTGTAGAGATAAAAAAAGAAAAATCACCACAAATCGATAGCGATGCATTTACAACCATAGAACTGTTTGCTGGAGCTGGCGGTTTGGCTTTGGGGATAGAAAAAGCTGGATTTGAACCATTGGGACTAATAGAGTTTGATAAAGATGCGGCAGAATCTTTGAAAACCAATAGGCCGAACTGGAGAGTTATTCATGATGATATAGCTAATATATCTTGTTTGGATTTGGAAGATTATTTTGGTATAAAAAAAGGAGAACTGGATTTATTATCAGGAGGGGCACCGTGTCAGGCTTTTTCTTATGCTGGAAAAAGATTAGGACTTGAAGATGCAAGAGGAACACTTTTTTATCACTATGCAACTTTTTTACAGAAATTACAGCCAAAGATGTTTTTATTTGAAAATGTGCGAGGATTGCTGACTCATGATAAGGGAAGAACATATGCAACGATAACAAATATTTTTGAACAGGCGGGATATACCATTCAGAAAAAGGTTTTAAATGCGTGGGATTTTGGTGTACCGCAGAAAAGAGAGAGACTAATCACTGTTGGAATTAGAAATGATTTAGTAGGAAAAGTTTCATTCTCATTTCCTAAAGAACATGATTATAAGCCTGTTTTGAGAGATGTTTTATTGGATTGTCCAGAAGGGCCAGGAGTACCATATGGAGAAAATAAAAGGAAAATATTTGAATTAGTTCCACCTGGAGGATATTGGAGAGATATTGATCCAGAGATTGCAAAAGCATATATGAAAAGTTGCTGGGATATGGAAGGTGGAAGAACAGGAATTCTTAGGAGAATGAGCCTGGATGAACCGTCATTAACGGTATTGACTTCACCGTCTCAGAAGCAAACAGAAAGATGTCATCCATTGGAAGCAAGACCGTTTACGGTACGTGAGAATGCAAGATGTCAAACATTTCCAGATGAATGGCAATTTTGTGGAAGTGTTCAATCTCAGTATAAACAGGTTGGAAATGCTGTTCCTGTCAATTTAGCATATGAAATTGGGTTAGAGATACATAAATCATTAGAGGGGGTAAAATAAATGGCGTGGAATTTAGATTTTATATCAGAAGAGGATTTTAAGAAGCATGTGCGTGCAACGATTATGAAATATGGAGAAAAACTGGAATCGTATGATTTGAAGCGGTTCAATAGTAACCTGATTGATCCGATCAAGCTGATTTTTGATAAATCGGTGTATCGTACAAGCTGGGAAGAAATTGTAAATAATGAAATTTTCCGGCAGAGAGATAAGTCTAACAATAATGATATAGGATATTTTCATCAGAATATTTTTTCCTATTTCAAAGGTTGCGAAGTCCCGCAGGCAGGCTGGGATGTTATTTACAGAAATCCAGATGGAATACAAATGCCAGATGGAGATATTGTGCATACAATATATGTGGAAATGAAAAACAAACACAATACTATGAATTCTGCATCTTCTGCAAAAACATATATAAAGATGCAGGGACAGATTCTGGAAGATGATGATTGTGCATGTCTGTTGGTTGAAGCAATTGCAAAGAAATCACAGAATATAAAATGGTCAACAAAGGTTGATGGGAAGAACGTGCAGCATAGATTGATTCGCCGTGTGAGTATGGATCAGTTTTATGCAATTCTCACTGGTGAAGAAGATGCATTTTATAAGATGTGTATGGCATTGCCGGAGGTAATCAATTCTGTTGTAAATGAAGAAGGCGGTGTTGAAGTACCACACGATACGGTTATTGATGAATTGAGAAAAGTGGCATCATTATATGGTGATGAAAACGACGAGTTGTCTATGGCAATGGCTGTATATATGCTTGGATTCAATACGTATATGGGATTTGGTGACAAAATCCGTGGAGAATTAGGAGAAGATAAAGACGGAATGCTTAAGAGAATTTATGAGTATGTTAAGAGGTTTCCGGTATGTGATAAAGAAAAAAAATAAAAAGTATATAGGTGACAGTTGATTATGTTTTACACAATATATGATGCGATTGTTTTTAAAGCAGATAAAGATGGAATAAAAGAAGATGAAGTGAAAAAAAGGCTTAGAAAAAGAGGACTTACTTCAGAGCAACTAGGACTGTTGAAAAATAATTGTACCACACTTTTAACAGAAGACATTCTAGATATCTATAAATGAGCAAGTTCGTGATTTTGCATAAAAGAAAGACACCTCGATTCCATGTGTTGTATAATGAAAGTGCCAAAACAAACATTTGCAACATTTACGAAAGAAGGTGTCTCTCGCA